>NZ_LFRG01000079.1:0-6318 GCF_001573875.1 Clostridium sp. ATCC 25772 | reverse complement strand
ATATTTGCACTTATTTTTCTCAACTGATAACAAAAATTTGATGAATAAATTTAAATTCGAGCTTGTTTCCCTATATATAAGGTTTTAAAATTATTCATTTATCAAGTTAAAAAACTTAAATTAATATTTGATTATTAATTAATAATTCTTTATTTTCCCTATACCACTACACAATTTTAATTAAATCTGCTAATTTATAATAATAGTCTTATACAATTATTATTTTTTTATTACTTTTGTTATATTATATTTTATTCTTAAAATTAATTCTATCTCATTAAGTATTGAAGTATTATTTTAATAAGTGCATTTCAATTAAAATAAGGGCACTTTTCAGTGCCCCTTATAATAAATCTATTAAAACCTAAAATCTAGTCTTTTTTTAACTTTAATACACTTTTTAACGTCCTGCAGTGTACACATATTTAAGGTCTGATGCTCCAACTCCAAATGTTGTATTAGATACGTTTTTAACATAATTACGAACATATGTATTCTTAAATCTATAAACCGTTGGGCTTATTACACCATCTTCATGTATTAACAATTTTTCTGCTTCTTTAAATAACTCTGTTCTCTTACCTTGGTCAACTGTTTTACTAATCTCATCTATCATTTCATCATATTTTTCATTTGACCATCCAGTATTAGTTACCCCTGCTGTACTAGCCCACATATCAAAGAATGTCATAGGATCATTATAGTCTCCTGTCCATCCCATAGAAGCCATTTGATAATCTTGAGTTGATTCTCTAGTCTGAAATACTGCCCACTCAGTAAATTCAGATTCAATTTTTATGCCTAATACTTTTTCAAAATTTTGCTGTTCAAAATCAGCAAATTCCTTTGATTTAGCATCTGTACCTGATTGTAAAAACTTTATTGTATGTTTAGATGGGTCTGGATCCATACCTTCTTCTTTTAATCCTTCTATTAATAGTGCTTTTGGATCAGGGTTTTCCTTTGATAATTCTTCAACAGGATTATAGTTAACTTTGCTTCTAAACTCTTCTCCTCCAATTTGAACAGCTGGTGGACACCAAGCCAATGCAGGCTCTGCTAGACCTTTATATAATGTTTCACTCATACCTTCTCTATCTGTTGCAAGTATAAATGCTTTCCTTATTTTTTCATTTTTAAAATATGAATCATCCTGATTAAAAAACATATATGCTGATGATGCATCATATCCCTTTATTACTTCATATTGTCCACTTCCATCAAGTTTACTAACCCACTCTGGTTTTGTAACTCCAGCCATGTCTAGTGAACCGTTATAAAGTTCGTTCATTCTAGCTGTTTCTTCTTTTATAATTTTAAATGTTGCTTTTTCTAATTTAACATTTTCAGCATCCCAATACTGTGGATTCTTTTCTAATTCAACCATATTATTATGAATCCATTGTTTTATAATAAACGGTCCAGAGAATACCATAGTATTTGATTCACTACCATATTTTTCACCACTTTGTTCAACTACATCTTTTCTTTGAGGCTGCATTACTTTAAAATATGTTAAATCTAAAAAATATGGTGTTGGATTCTCTAAAGTAAATTCTATAGTCTTGTCATCTATAACTTTAACTCCAACATCTTCAACTTTTGCTTTTCCTGCATTATATTCAGAAGCATTTTTTATTGGGAATAATAAGAAAGCATATGGTGATCCAATTTCTAAATTTAATGTTCTAGTTATTCCATAATAATAATCATTTGCTGTTATTGGTTTTCCATCAGACCATTTCATATCCCTTAACTTAAATGTCCATTTTAATCCATCTTCTGATTGTTCCCAACTTTCAGCTCCTGCAGGTTTAACAACTTCTTTGCCATTTTCATCATTTTCAAGTCTAGTTAATCCCTCACCTACATTAGTTAAAATTACAGAGGAATAAAGATCACTTGATTTAGATTGATCCAACGTTTTAGGTTCAGCAAGAAGTACTGTATTTAAATACTGCTGTTCGTCCATTTTAACTTCTTGTGAATTAGCATTAGTTTCATCTTTTTCAGTGTTGCTTCCACATCCAACTAATATTGATGATGCTAATGAAAGTGTTAGTATAGTTGCAATTAACTTTTTATTTTTCATAGATAACGTCCCCCTTTTTGTCATAAGTTAACTTATATAAATATTTCTTATTTAATAGATTATATTTTTAATCAAATCTAATCAAGTTTTATTTTTATGAATTTTGAAACAATTTTATAATAAAATTTTATTTTTTTAAATTTTAATGTAATTTAATGTATTTTTATTATTGTTTTTTGCATTTTTTGCAATATATTTTAATATAAATGTCATTTTTATACTTTTCTTCCTTAACAATTTCTTAAAATTTATTGTATTTTTTATAGTATTTTTACTTGTTAAAATACAAAATATTCCTCTAAAGTTATATTAATAAAATAAAAAAATAATTTTACATGGAATTCTGCAACAAATATATGTTTTTTGAAGTTAAATAAATTTCAAATTTAACTTCAGATTCATAAAGTGGAACATTGTCATATTTTCATGAATATACTACGAATATAGCTTTTAATTGGAGGAATATAATGCATATACTATCTTCACTACTATTTTCTATTTCAGCAAATATAGATAATTTTGCTGTAGGAATAGCTTATGGAATTAAAAAAATTAAAATTAATATATTAAGTAATCTTTTAATAGCTATAATATCAGCTTTAGGGACTTTTCTTTCTATGTCTTTAGGTAAAGCTATAATTCATTTCATTTCAGCTAAGACAGCAAATATACTTGGAAGTGCTATATTAATATTATTAGGATTATGGTTTATATTAGAATTTTTTATAAAATCCTACTTTCAAAAGAAAAAGAAAAAAAATAAATTAGATAATATGATTGGTGAGTACAAAAACATTTTAGACAATCCTGAATTAATCGATAGTGATAATTCTTCATGTATAGATGCTAAAGAATCAATATTACTTGCATTCGCTCTTACCATAAACAACTTAGGCGTTGGAATTGGGGCAAGTATAACAGGTCTTAATATATTTTTAACTACTATTTTTACATTTATATTTAGCTTATTATTTATTACTTTAGGATATTTAATTGGTACTAGTTATCTCTCTAAATTATTTGGAAAGTATGCTTCACTTATATCTGGAGCAATAATTATATTTTTAGGTTGCTATGAATTATTTATTTAAAAATATATATTTTTTTCTTGAAAGAAAACAAAAAAACTAATGTAGAAGCACAAGACAATCTTTTATTCGATATATTAATTTTAGTAATGTAACTCACTATATATTAATAAAAATAGGACTTTAAAAAAGTAAACTTTTAAAGTCCTATTTTTATACATTCATTAAAATTTTCAGTTCTTTATCATAAATTTTTTAAGTTACTTATTCTTTCCTATATTAAATTCATTATTTCTATTAATATCTTTAGCCCTATTAATTAATTTATTGTATAAATATATGTCCCTATCACTAAAATACTTTGCATTAAGTTTATCTATTTCAAACCATGCTACAGCACTATTTTCATCATCTTTTACTTTTAATCTTTCCTCTTCACTTACAATAAGAATATATGCTACAGATAGATGTACATGTGTATTAACATATTTCCCATTCTTTATATGTCCATCTACTGGTAAAACATCCAATGATACAATTTCACTTCCAAGTTGCTTTACATTATTAACTCCAGTTTCTTCTTTTGCCTCCTTTATAGCAACATGTAGAAAATCTTTATCTCCATCTACATGCCCTCCTGTCCAGGACCATGTTTTTCTTATATTATGGTGTATCATCAACATCTTGTTTAGATTCTCATTTAATATAAAACCTGAACTTGTAATATGTGCAAACTCATTTTCTCTAACTAAAATATTATGTGAGAATTTTTCTATGTACTGAAGAATTATCTTCTTATCTTGAATCTCTTGTTCATTATTAGGTGTAAATTTTTCAATTTGTTTTTTAAAATTCATTTTCTATCCCCCTATACTCTTATATTATTATAATTATAATTATAACATCTTTTACAAGTAGCTTTTACTTTTCTGAAATTCATAAATAAAGACATGTTATTCTAAATTTATTTTTAAAGCTATTTGTTTTTAAACGTTTATAACACAAAAGACCGATAGTTTTATGATTAATCATATAAATTAACTATCAGTCTTATTTGTAGAGCTTTTTATACCTCTGTAAATTCCATATTCTCAATATTTATGGCACACCTAACAGGATTTGATAAATTTAACTTCATTCAAAGCAGATATACTCCTAAAAATTACTGTTTAAGTCATTTTATCATATAATATCTTTAATATATTTAACTCATATTTATATAAATAATTATACAGTGGTTAGGTTAATTATAGAGAAACAAGCT
Source organism: Clostridium sp. ATCC 25772 (assembly GCF_001573875.1). Lineage (NCBI taxonomy): Bacteria > Bacillati > Bacillota > Clostridia > Eubacteriales > Clostridiaceae > Clostridium > Clostridium sp. ATCC 25772. The sequence goes on along the minus strand of NZ_LFRG01000079.1, from coordinate 1,934 downwards.
CAAATTTAAATTTATTCAATAACTTTAAAATATTTTTATACAAAAAGTAGTGTTGAATTCTAAGCGATTCAGAGCATGTCTCACTATTTTGGGTATCCAAGTTTTGGAATGGATAACTTTAAGAGTCAACTTTCAACCCCATAGGCGTAAAGTTAAGCCTAAAAATTCCAAAATCATAGTGTTAAAAAGCAATAATGAAAAAATTTAAAACGATAGTCTGTGAAAATTTTAAAGAAACTCTAAATCAATTTTCAATGAATAGCTTATTAAATTTTTTATTATTACATAGTGTAGTAATAAATTAAAAAAATGTTTTATTGGAATAAAGTGGCTTAGCTTTACGCACATGCTTTCAACCCTATAACATTCCCAAGTTTTAATGTGAAATGTATAAACTGTTATATTTTTTTATCTCTTATCTCAACTTCTGTTCCTTCTGGTGCTTTTACTTTAAATAAATAGCCATCTTCAACTTTGTATAGTTCTTTCCCATTTTTAATTTTAAATTTATTATAATTTAATTCTTTTATTCTATTATATTCTTTTTCAACATCATTAACTAAAAAACCCATATGGACTATTCCTTTATTTAATGAACTCCAATCTTTTAATGTATCCCCAGTCTTTTCCGTTTGTAGTTCAATCATAAAGTCTTTTAATTGTAACCAGGAATTAAACTTTCTACTATGAAAATTTTTTGTTTCTTTAATTAATCTAAACCCTAAAATTTCAGTATAAAATTTAAGCGACTCCTCGTACCTATCTGTTTGAATACAAATATGATGTATAATTGACATGTTAATACCACCTTTGTTTATTTAAACTTTCTTTTAATCTCTTATTTTTCTAATAATTATCCACCTATACCCTTTCAAATTTTCTTTTATTATATATTTAATATATTCTAAAAAACAACTTGACAACTACTTAGAATATATATTAGAATAATATTAATTTTAAAAAACAAAATAATTTAATTTTCGAATCAAACTTATGTGGTGTTTTTACGTAAGTTTATTTTTTTGCACATTTTCAATTATACTTAAAATTTTGACAGTTGTAAACATTTTTAACTAGCTGAAATTGTATAAAGTGTGTTATATTAATAATTTGTTTCACTGTTATCTGCTTCTACAGTAATAATTTTATTAGTTAAATTTTATATGTGCCATATATTCTATAGAATGTTCCACCTTAAGTACGTTGTACTCTTGAAAATAATTATCAATATATTTTTTATAAAGTTTATAATCCCTCAAAATACGGTAACTCAAGCCTTGTAGTAATTTTTGTCTTAAAAAAATACAGCCAATTTCTAAGTAATTTTTTACTTAAACAATCAACTGTATTCTCCATAGAGCTTTTCACATCTCTGCAAATGCCCTATTTTCAATATTTATGGTACACCTAACAGGATTTGAACCTGCGACAATTGGATTCGAAGTCCACCGCTCTATCCAGCTGAGCTATAGGTGCTTATTTATTTTATATATATATTTTTCTTGCTTAACAATTATGTATAATTTAATACTTTTAGATTAATATGATAATCAATACACATTACTCTTAAACTTCTATTCATAAAGCTATAATCTAAAATACTAATAAATCTTATAAGTATTTATGTAAACTAATAAGCTTTACATTATTTATTATTTACTATTTTTATAATCGTAAACATATTAAAATACTTTAGTTTATAGTATTAACTTCAAGCTTATGTGTTATTTTTAACCCTTATGTAATTATATAAGGTGACTATATATTGAAATAGGTAAGGTATACGTTTATAAATACAAAAAACAAAAAGATTACCAAACTAAAGTAAAACTTTAACTTAGTAATCTTTTTAAACAATTTGGAGCGGGTGAAGGGAATCGAACCCTCGTAACTAGCTTGGAAGGCTAGCACTCTACCATTGAGTTACACCCGCA
>NZ_LFRG01000078.1:0-7866 GCF_001573875.1 Clostridium sp. ATCC 25772 | reverse complement strand
TCATAGTTTTTTTGATATTATTATATCTAAAATTTAAATCTTTTGCACTAATTAGTTTTCAGACACACCCTAATAAATTAAAATTTATTTCTACATATATTTATTGAAGAAGTATTTTATATATAGGAATTATAAATAAACTCAATACAGTAGATATTGTAATCATAATAGCTGCATATTGATAATCTGCATCATATGATTTTGATACTATTGCTGTATTAGTCATTACTGGCATTGCTGCTTGTATAATGAATACTTTTGCCATAAGACTTTGCAATGGGAAAAATTTACACAAACCTACTACTAGTAAAGGTGAAATTATAAACCTTCCTAATAAAACTCCCCATACATCTTTATCAAAACGTATTCCTTTTAAGTTTATATAAAACATTGTATTACCTATAAATAACATTGATAAAGGTGTAGTTAAATTACCTAAATATTTACAAGTATCCATTACAAATTTAGGCACAGGAACTGCTAACATAATTAATATTATAGCCACTATAAACCCCATTAAAGGTGGTGAGAATATTCTTTTTAGAGTATTCATTGATAAAAATCCTTGCGCCTCTCCACCACCATCTTTACTTATTTCAAAAACACCTATAGTCCAAAAGAAAGTCGTGTTAGCTATATAATATAATAAAACATAAGGTACACTTTCTGAACCAAATAAAGCTAAATTAACCGGCAATCCTATAAATATAGTATTAGATACAAAGAACATAGATAAAAATGTTCCTCTTCTTTTAGGCGTAATATTAAATACTTTTATAAATATCTTACCTATCAGATAAGTAAGAGCTATAGAAAGAAATGGTACTATTAAACCTTTTCCTAAACTTAAAAGCTTCGCTCTATCAAAGTCCGACATAAGATTATTAATCATCAAAGCTGGTAACGATACATTTATAACAACTTTTGAAAATAATTTTGCTCCTGCTTTATCTATCCATTCTTTTTTTGTCAAAATATATCCAATAGCTATCATTATAATAATACTAAATATACTGCCAAAAGCAGTTAAAAGTTCCATAACAATCCCCCTTAGTAACTTACTTGGAATTATGCCGTAATTGAAATTTTATTTTTTCAAATTATAAAATACAATTTTTATTACTTATGTCATTAATAATTAAAAATATTTCTATACTCTAATACGGCTTCCTTATATAAGTGCTTCTTATGTCTAAATAATATAAATTAAAATTATATTTTACTTTTATTCCCCGTTTAATTTAGACATAAGAATCACCTAATTTAGTCATAATTAATTATTTCCCGTCTACAATTTTTGTAGCAATAATATCTGAGTCAAGACCTAATATATTTTTAATAAGTACTTGATTAATTTTCACAGGTGCCTCAACTTCTTTATTTTTAATTTCTGTCATAACGTCAAATATTTTATCTTTTGGAATTGCTTTTGTTGTTCTTACACTGACAAGTTGTGCTTCACCATTATTTACTTTAATTAATGATGCAATTGTTCTTTTTGGATCTTTTATTTCTTGTGTAACATAAGCCTCTCCTCTTTTACATAAAGCCCCGCTTACATTTTTTATATCTTTTCCTTCTAAATCTACACATAATTCACATCCGTTAGGACAAATTATGCAGGTCATTTCTTTTTTCATTATATTGCCACCACCTTAATATCTTCTTTACCAACAATTTCTTCTTTTTTTAGTGTTATGTGTATCATCTCAGCTGGATTTAATTTTTTAAGTTTTTTAACTTTAATAACGTTTTCACCTTGTTTAATTTCTATTGCTCCATCTCTTGAAGGTCTGCTTACTCTTAAAGAGATTTCTACATCCTTCTCACCACTTATTCTTTGTGGAACTACATTATTAATAGTTATATCACCTTTTATTGAAATTTTACTTTCTTTTTCTTTTTCATCTATTATATATTTTGATGCTGATTCTGCTAATTTTTCACCTTCATTAGATACAAAGTCAACTAAGTCGTGTACATGAAGTACATTGCCTGCAGCATAAATTCCTTCAATATTAGTTTGTAAATTTTCATCTACAATTGGTCCTTTTGTTCTTTCATCAAGCTCTACCCCAGCTTTAAGAGATAACTCATTTTCCGGAATAAGGCCAACTGATAATATTAATGTATCACATTCATATTCCTTTTCTGAACCTTTTATAACTTGTCCTTTTTCATCTACTTTGCTTACAGTTACTGCCTTTAATCTTTCTTTTCCTTTTATATTTGTCACTGTATGACTTAAATATAATGGAATGTCATAATCATTTAAGCATTGTTGTATGTTTCTTGGAAGACCACTAGGATATGGCAATTTTTCTATTACTGCAAGTACATTTGCCCCTTCCAAAGTAAGTCTTCTTGCCATTATAAGTCCTATATCTCCAGAACCTAATATTACTACTTTCTTTCCTACCATAATATTTTTTAAATTCATATAACTTTGTGCTACCCCTGCTGTAAATACACCTGCTGGTCTTGTTCCTGGTATACTGATTGCTCCTCTTGTTCTTTCTCTGCAACCCATTGATAGAATAATTACTTTAGCTTTATATTTTTTTAATCCATTTCTTGTAGCTGCTACAACTTCCTTGTTATTAGTAAGATTTATTACAGTAGCTTCTGTTTCTATTTCTATATTTGCTTTTTCTACTAATTCTACAAATCTATTTGCATATTCTGGCCCACTAAGTGCTTCATTAAATCTTACAAGTCCAAAACCATCATGGATACATTGTCTTAATATTCCACCAGGTCTCTTTTCCCTTTCTAGTATTAATATATCTTCTACACCTTTTTCTTTTAGTTTTAAAGCTGCGGCAAGTCCTGCTGGTCCTGCTCCAATGATAATTGCATCTTTTAATATTGCTTCCATTATCTCACCTTCCTTAAAAACATTTGTCCATTATCTCTTGAATAAGTTACTTCATTTACATTTTTGTTTTTTTCTCTCATAATAATTTCTGCAATTCTAGTTTGACAATAACCGCCTTGACATCTTCCCATCATAGCTCTTGTTCTATATTTAATTCCAGTTACTGTTTCTACTCCTAGCGGATTTTTAACAGCTTGCATTATTTCTGCTTTAGTAACTGTTTCACATCTACAAATAATTTCACCATAATCTGGATTTTCATTTATAAGCTCAGCTTGTTTTTCTTCACATTGTTCCGAAAATCTTACTATTCCTTTTCTTATAGGATTGAAATCCTTATTTTCTTTTAAAGTCTCTTTATTTTTTATTTTTTCAACTACACATCTTGCAATCGGTACAGCAGAAGTTAATCCTGGAGATTCAATTCCTACTAAATTAATTACATTTGGTATTTCTTCTCTCTCTTCAATTACAAAGTCTGCATATCCACCTTTTTCTTTACTAACTAACTTTGGTCTAATACCTGAGAAATTTCTAATAAAATGTTCTCTTTTTATTTGTGGTAATATTTTTTGTCCTTCTCTTACAAGCATGTCCATAACTTCTTCAGTTGCTGAATAGTTATCGTTTTCATCGATGTACTGAGCACTTGGTCCAATAAATACATTGCCATGAATTGAAGGAGTAAGATGTATTCCAAGTCCACCTTCCTTCTTATTTGGAACCGGATACGCTGGTATTTCTAAATACTTTCCAGCTTTTTGATCTAAAATGAAGTACTCTCCCCTACATGGATATATTGTATAATCTGTAACACCGACCATTCTAGCTACTTTATCTGAATTTAACCCAGCACTATTAATTACCCATTTACTATAGTATGTTTCTTTACTTGTTGTAATTTCATAACACTCTTCTTTTCTTTCTATATTTGTTACTTCTCTTCCTAGATAAAAATCTACGCCATTTTCACATGCATTTTCTGCTAATGCAATCGTATATATAAATGGATCTAATATTCCTGTCATTGGAGAATATAACGCTGCTTTCCCCTCTACATTTGGTGCTAATTCTTTAATTCTTTTTTCAGAGACAATCTCTAACCCTGGCACACCATTTTTGTCTCCTTTTTCTTTTAATTCTTTTAATACCTCTATATCTTCGTCTGTAAAACCAGTTACTAATTTACCAGTTCTTTTAAAAGGTATGTTAAGTTCTTTTGCAACTTGATCAAATCCTAAATTACCTTCTACACAAAATTTTGCCATAAGTGATCCTGGTCTATTATTAAAACCAGCATGAAGCACTCCACTATTTCTACCACTTGTTTCACATACCACATCTAATTCTTTTTCTAATACTCCTACCTTTAATTCATACCTAGAAAGTTCTCTTGCAATTGCACTACCAACTACTCCTGATCCAATAACCATAATATCATATTGTTTTTTTGTCACTTTCATCACCTCTTCCTATAGTCTTGAAACTTTATCATGCTATATACCTTAAAGTTTATATAGCATAAAACCTAGAAAACTAGATTTTAATTTGTTTCACTATATGTTCCCTTAAAATCTAAATTTAAGTTTAATTAGTATACTGAATTAACTTAGTTTAATTTTAATCATTTCCGAATATTTTGTCAATTAAAATTCAAAATATTTAATCAATTTTCTTTTTTTATATAGTTTTATATACAATATAATTCATTTTTCTATTTTAATTGACAAAAAAACCCTTAGGTTTTTTATATCTCCCTAAAGGTTTTAAGTTTACAATAAACTTTTCTATTTAACTTATATATTGTTTTTTACAATAAATGTATTTAAGTAAATTCACTTTTCTCTTTTATACCTTTTTACTTTTGCTAATTTTTAAATATAACCTAAAATAATTTTTTTTCGTAAAAAAGACTTACCTTCCAAATATTAATTTAAGTTATTTTCTAGATTTTTCTTCCCATTTATCTATTTTTTTTAAGTATAAGTTTCTTACGGCATCATTGTCTAAATTTCCATCACTTACATGACTTATTAAAGAACTCGCAACTATAATAACATCTAGACATTCTTCAATAACATCTTCTCTACTTTTTTTCTTATATCCACATCCACAAGCATTAGAATAACTTAAAACCGCCTCTGACACTTCCCCCACTTCTTCTGAAAGTTTAAGTGCTCTTTCTACTAAAGTTTTCTTATCTAGTTTCGTAAGTTCTTCTATTTTTTCAAAGTTCAAGTTCATTATTTTTTCCATAATGTCCTCCTATTAAAGTAATAATTGTCATTTAATTTTAACATAAAATTAAATATTTCAGTTATTTGTATATTACAAAAACTAAATTAACCTATACTTTAAAAAGCTAATGCAATACTAACTTTCTTCAATTAGTTTTGCACTAGCTCCTTTTTAACTAAAAAATCTTATCTTGTATTTTTTAATTTATTTTTATTATTATTTTTTAATTCAGATTTACTTTTAAATATTAAATTATTTTTTCGTTTTTTTAGCTCTTTTCCTTTTATATTGTTATATTCTAATTCTTTTTGAAGCTTTTTATAACTTTCAAATCGTCTTTCATCTAAAATCCCATTTTCTATAGCCTCTCTAATTGCACATTTAGGTTCATTCCTATGAGTGCAATTTGAAAATTTACACATTGCAATGAGTTCTTCTATATCACTAAAAGATCTATCTAAATCTGCTGCTACTACTCCAAGCTCTCTCATTCCAGGGGTATCTATTATTGTTCCTCCATTCGGTATTATTAACATTTGTCTATAAGTTGTAGTGTGTTTTCCTCTATCATTTTCATCAACTTCATTAGTTTTTAATTCATCGCTTCCTATAATTTTATTTATAAGTGTGGATTTTCCTACACCTGATGAACCTATAAAAGCTATTGTTTTACCATTTTCAATATAAGGCTTTACGACTTTATACCCTTCTTCATTAATGCTATTTGTAACTAGCATATCACATCCACTAACTACTGTTTTAACTTGCATAACTTTATTTTCTAGATCATTACATAAATCAGATTTAGTTAATACAATAACAGGCTCTGCACCACTATTCCATGCAGTGGCTACATATCTTTCTAATTTTCTAAGATTAAAATCATTATTTAATGACATACAAATAAATACTCTATCTATGTTAGCTGCTACTATTTGTGTATCATATGCTGTTCCTGCTATCTTTCTTTCAAAATAACTCTTTCTTTTTAACACATGATGTATTACTCCATTTCCACAGCTATCATTTTTCCTATCTACTAGAACCCAATCACCCACCACTGGATAATCAACATTGTCAAAAGATGAATAGGAAAATTTTCCAGAAACCTCCGCCTTAATTTCACCTTCTTCAGTAATAACTTTATATATATTCTTATGCTGAAAGGAAACTCTGCCAATATATAAATTTTTATCATATATTTTAGCTTCCATCATATATTTTTCATTTAATCCTATATCTTTTAAATTTACAATATTCATTTTTCATCCTCCATAATACAGGAGGCATACTCTTATTAATCAGACATATCCTCCCCTTTAATTAAAATTCTCAACTTTAAATTGTTCATTCTTTTCATCATAAACATCACGTCCTTTCAACAAGATTTAATCCTTATTTATAAAGCATATTTTTTTAATAACATTTCATTATTGATTATTTAATTTTAATTGCCTAAATATGAATTTTATTTATTATAGGATTACAATTTCAAAGCTTTACCACCCTTAAGAGTACAACATGCTACGAATAACTTCAAATAAAAATATTCTTAAGTTATTGAATAAAGTTAATTTCGAGCTTCCTTCTATATATTAATACTATTCCTTTATAAATATTTTGTATATATTTTTCATTTATTCAATAAATTAACTTTTTGAAAACAAAGCAACTTATTGAATATTTCAACGTCTAAAATATCCATTTACTCAGCCTTCTCTGACGACTTATCATATTTTTTTAAACACATAAAAATACTACGCCAATATTCACCAAAAAATGCTTTAGTTTTCTATATGTGCACTTCTTCTCCATGATTCATATAAATTTGAATTTTATACTTTAAGCTATTAGTTCCATATAATATTAATTCATCTATCACAATGTCTATACTTTCTCCACTTTTTTATATTTTATAATGGACTAATTTAGGTCTTTTAATTTCAACTAATTATCATTCTGTTAAATTTACTTTTAAATATATCTTTCACTTTTAACACTATAAACTGGTTTAGTTTCATATACTCTATATATAACTTTGCCATGAAACTCTAGCATATCTCTTGCTCTATCTTTTAAATTTTCATTTTCTATGATTTGTAAAACATTTTCTTTTTCAAACCAACCTACCTCTATGCTTTCATCACTTGTATGTAAATCTCCTCCTACATACCTACCAATAAAATCTAATATAACCTTTGTGGGAGTATAACTTACACCGTCCCACCCCATATAACTTTGAACATTTGAATATACACCAACTAAACTATCAATATTTGCAATAGCACCTGACTCTTCCTCTATTTCTCTTTTCAGAGCCTCTATCAAATTCTCACCATTTTCAACTTGTCCCCCTGGGAATTCCCATCCACTTATTGGATTTTTTACTAAAAGTATTTTTTCATCATCATTGGTTATTAGTCCAGCAACAGCAACAATATGTGTTGGAAAGTTCATTTCATATCCCTCCAGTTTTTTATTTACTTTGTATTATACACTTTTTCATATACTTTTTTTGTAGAAATTTGTACTCCATATTGCAACTTTTATTAATCTTTATATACAATTATCTTATTTTTTATATTTTACTTAATACCTCTATTAACCCTTAATCATATTCTAGGGGGCTGTCGCATTAGCGGGTTTAAATCCGTTAGCGATAGCTCCTTTTAGTCATCTTTAAAATCTTTTATTCGGTTTACTATATCTTAACTATAAAATATTTAAAAATAGGCGCACTTTAATAAGTC
>NZ_LFRG01000077.1:0-9351 GCF_001573875.1 Clostridium sp. ATCC 25772 | reverse complement strand
AATTTACGTATATTAAGTATTTGTAGAAAGATTTTTATTATTCAGTATAATTTTAGCTATCAACTTGGAACCCTATAGAATATGAAAAGCAAATAAAAATCAGGAGTTCTATTTATTTGTTATAAGGATATGATATGAAAGGTGATTATAATGAGTGAAAGAATATTAGAAGTTAAAAACTTAAAAAAATATTATGGTAAAAAAGATTCTGTAACTAAGGCTTTAGATGGAATAAACTTTCAAGTAATAAATGGTGAATTTATTGGCATCATGGGCAGTAGTGGTTCAGGAAAAACAACGTTACTTAATTGCATTGCAACTACAACTCATCCTACAGAAGGAAATATTTTATTAAATGGTGAGAATGTAGAAAAATTTAAAGGTAACAAATTAGCTAAGTATAGAGGAAATAAAATAGGATATCTATTTCAAAATTTCGAATTACTAGAAAATTTAACAGCAAGGGAAAATATATTACTACCAATGGCTATTCATAATAAATTACAGGATAATAATAAGGTAGAAGTAGAAAAATTAGCAGAATATATGGAGATAAAAGATATATTAGACAAATTTCCAAATGAAATTTCAGGAGGACAAAAACAGCGTGTAGCTGCTGCAAGAGCTTTAATTTTAAACCCACAAATTATTTTAGCTGATGAGCCAACAGGAGCATTAGATTCTAAAAATGCAAAAGCCTTAATGCAAAAACTAGCTGATTTAAATGAAGAAGAAAAATCAACCATCTTAATGGTTACACATGATGCAAATGTAGCTAGCTTTTGTTCAAGGATTTTATTTATACAAGACGGAAAACTTTTTCATGAGTTAAGGTATAAAAAATTAGAGGAATCTAGACAAGCGTTTTATGAAAGAATACTTCTAGTTATGGCACAACTAGGAGGTGGAAGTGCAAATGTTTTATGATTTAGTTAAAAGAAATAGTAAAAGAAATCGAAAAGAAAATGGGTTGTTCTTTGTATCGTTAATAGTGTCTATAGTTGCATTTTATATTATTTTATCTCTTGAAAAGCAAGATGTTATTATATTTTTAAAGACTATGGAAAGTCAGGCTTTGGAAAAGTTGTTTTTATTGATTCCAGTTTTATATGGATTATCTTTATTTATCTTATTCTTTCTTGTATATTTTGCAGGTAAATATCAGCTAGAAAGAAGAAACAGGGAACTTGGAATGTACTTAATGCTTGGTATGAAACGCAGTAAATTAGTATTAATGCTTTTTGTAGAAGAGTTATGGAACAGTATATTGTCATTAGCAATTGGTATTCCAGTAGCAGTTTTTATATCAGAAGTTATTAGTTTAGTGACAGCTAAAATAGTAGGGCTAGGCATAATAGGACATAGCTTTACCTTTTCAATTTCAGCTGTTATTGGGACTATTGTTGGCTATTTTATTATTAGATTTGTAGCAATTATTATTTTAAGTGGTAAATTTTCAAGAAAAGAGGTTATAGAATTACTTTCAGATTCCCAATCAGAAAAGAAAAGAAAAATTAACAAGGTAGTTGTTACAATTAAGTTGTTATTAGGAAGTATTTTACTTGCAGTAGCATTTACCATTGCAATAACGGAAATATCATGGTCGAGTTTAAAGTTCTTTGGAATAACAGTAATACTAGGTCTTAGTGGAATGTTCCTATTACTTCAAGGAATAGGAGTTTTGTTTGAAATAATACTTAAAAAGAAAACTAACAGAAATGAATTGAAAATGTTTACCTTTAGGCAATTGCAAGAATCAGTATTTCTAAAACCAAATACTATGGCTATTTCATCAATATTAGTTTTAATGACAATTACTTGCTTTGCATATGGCATATCAGTTGGATTCTTATTTAATTCAAAGGAACCACATATTATTGATTATACCTTTCAAGCAGATGAGGAAGAAGTAAAGTCTTTAATAAACAAGTTAGATTTAAATAAATATATTGATGGTTTTTATGATATGAGAATTGGAATGTTATATAGTGACACTTTTTCACCAGAAGGCTTAATAAAAGCTGTAGAAAATCAAAAAGATGGTAAAGAAAAGGATATTTTATTAAATAACCTTCAAGTATTTGATTCACCATATTTAATTTCAGTAGATTCATATAATGAAATTTTAGAATTACAAGGTAAAGCTCCTATAGAATTAAAGAATAATGAAGTAGCGCTTTATGAAAATCCCAAGTTTAAAATTGGTGATATAATGGAAAGTGTTTTAAAGGAAAAACCTTCTTTATACTTAGATGGTGAAGAATATATCATAGGAGAAAAATACTATTCTGATAGTATTGTAACAGATAGGTTAATTACTATAAGTAGAGGGTTAATAGTATCTGAAGAAGTTTTTAACAAATACACAAGACCAAATAATGTAAATACTTATTGGAATGTAACTTTAAATAAGGGATTTGTTAGAGAAAAGGGATTAATGCAAGCTATTAGTTATGTTAATGAAAAACTTGATACTACTGAAATAAGTTATGAAAGTTATCTTCAAAATATAGGAAGAGAATTATTTTTCACAGTATCAGCAAGCTATACAACTATTTACTTAGCAGTTATTTTTCTTATAATAGCCAATACAGTTATGGGAGTACAGTTCTTAATGCATCAAGAAAAAACAAAAAAAAGGTATTTATCATTAACTTACCTTGGTGCAAGCTATGAGATGTTATGCAAATCTGCAAGAAATCAAATTACTTGGTATTTTTCACTACCAATAATAGTTGCAGCTATAAATAGCATATTTTCAGTAAGAGCATTATTTACAGGTCTTATGCCAACAACAATGAAAGAGCAGGTTAGTAAACTAATGATAATTGCAATTCCTATTATTGTGCTAATATGTATGGTAGAATTATTTTATATGCACTTTGTAAAGAAAATTAGTGATAAGAGCATTCTAAAACTTATGGATGTTAAGAGAGAAGATAATTAGAGGTGATAATAGTGAAGAAGATTGTAATTGTAGAAGATGAGCTTTTTATGAGAGAAGAGCTTCAGTATATTTTAGAGAAGGAAGGATATGATACCTTTTCTATAATTAAATTTTCTAATGTGGTAGATAAGATTATATCTGCTTCACCAGACCTTGTATTATTAGACTTAAACTTACCAGAAATATCTGGCTTTGAAGTATGTAAAGGAATTAGAAATAAAAGTAATGTTCCAATACTTGTTTTAACAGGGCGTGATCAAATGAAGGATGAGTTACATGCCCTTGATATTGGCGCAGATGAATATATAAACAAGCCTTGTCATAAAGAACGTTTGTTAGCAAGAATAACTAATTTGCTTCGTCGTTTAGAGGATAGAATGCATTTTGTAGAAATAAAGGATGTTAGCTTAGATTTACAAACGTATACAATAAACATTAAAGGGAAGGTTGCTATCTTACCTGAAAATCAAGGGAAGATAATGGAATTACTACTTGAGAATTATAAGGAGCTTGTTACTAAGAAAATGTTATTAAATAAGCTTTGGGGTACAACAAAATATATTGATGAAAATGCCCTTCATGTAAATATGACAAGGCTAAAGAAATCTTTACATAAATTAGATACTAATTATAAGATAAATACAATTAGAGGAAAGGGGTATTCCTTAGAGCCTATAGGAGAAAACAATGATTAAAAAGATAAGAGGAATATTAATAAAAAATAGACTTTGGATCATTGTTATACTTATATTAAATTTTATATTTGGTGGACTGTTGTGGCTTAGCAATGATAAGGCTTTTCGTTATATTTTTCCTACAATGATAATTGGGTCAATGATTTTGTATTGTGCTATAGCATTTATTCTGTATAAAAATGATTTAAAAAGAGAAGATGCAATTTATAACTATTTAAATGAACCTACTATAAATAATGAAAATCAAATTATAAAGTTATTTAATCATGAAGAAGCTAATGTAATTAGAAAAATAGGTGGAATTTTAAGAGAAAATCAAAGTACTATAAACACTTATAAGCAAGGAATAGATGAATACGAGGAATACGTAGAAGCTTGGGCACATGAAATAAAAACGCCATTAGGATTAATGACCTTTGTGTTAGATAATAGAAAAGATGAAATATCACAAGTAGCATATAAGAGATTGCAATATGTAAGAACTAAAATGCAAGAAGATATAGAAAGAATGCTATATTATGCAAGACTAAAATCTACTTGTAAAGATTATTTTTTAAAAGAACTTTCATTAAATGATAGTTGTGCAGAAGTAATTGAAGAATATAAAGTGATATTACAGGAAAAAGGTATAGACGTAAGTTTAAATGTTGGTGACTGCAAGGTTGTATCTGATAAACGAGGTATGCAATTTATAATAAGACAAATAATTAGCAATGCAATTAAGTACACAGATGTCGAAGAAACTGAGGCAAAAATAGTTATTACTTCAGTTGAAAATGAGAAATACATAAAGCTAAATATAAGAGACAATGGAATTGGAGTTAAACCTTATGATTTACCATTTATATTTGAAAAAGGTTTTACTGGTATGATTGGGGAACAAAGAAAAAATTCTACAGGAATGGGCTTATATCTAGCAAAACAAGTATCAGAAGGATTAAAAATAAAGCTAGAGTTAAATGAGAAATATACTGAAGGTTTTCAAATTGCATTGATATTTCTTAAGATTATTGATTTATAAGTATAGAAAAAACACTTAATTAATGAAAGTTATAGTTTTAAAAGTGGATTTTATAAAATACCGTACTATTCTAAAGTGAATATGCGGTATTTTTTATATCATAATTCGATTAAATGATGAAGTAATTAATAAAAAGTGTTATTTGAAAATTAGATAGTTTGGTATTTACAAAATATGTTATGATTGAATCATGATAATATGAAGGTTTTAAATAAAAATTATTTTTATGAGATATACAAATAAACAGAAACTTGGAGGTTAATCATGAAAAAGTGGTATGATGAGGAGTACGAATTTGAAATTGAGGTAACTGGGTTTCTTCGCAGTGACCATACAGAGCGATACTGCCGAAACGGAGAGGAAGTCGGGGACAAGTATACCTGCACTTATGGCTGTCCCATAAATGCAGATGGACAAGGTATCTGTTCTAAGGTCATGATGATTATGTTCCCAATCATGGAGTCGGTCAGAAGTGGCGGAGATTTAGAGAACATTGGAGGCGATGGCAAATATAGCAAAGACATTGTATGTCCAGATGGCTGCGTCATGTTCAGGCTGACGGCAAAGAAACTTGGCAATGAGAATTTTTATAAGGGTAAGTTTTTTGATTAGTTTTTATTGTGCTTAGTTTGAAGAAAATGTGAAATGAAAATTATTTATTTTATATAGTGGGGGATACTTTGTTGGAAATTCTTAAACTAGATTTAAGGTATTGTAATGCTCTTGCCAATATATGTACATTACAGGAAGTATTCAAAAATATAATCCACGGTCTAAAAAGATGTGTGAAAAATGTGTTTCCATTTTTAAAGAAGGTTAATATATATGATATACAACATTCAAGTTATGGGAATAACTTTTATCTAATTTTATAATTGAAAAATAAATAGTTTCTTAAAATACCGTACTATTCTAAACTAAATATGCGGTGTTTTTTATTTCATAATTCAATTAAATGACACAGTAATTAATAAAAAGTGTTTTTAAAGATTACATAATACAAGTTTGAAAAATATGTTATAATTAATTAATAATGGTAATGAATGCGTTTAGAAGGGAGGATATTGTTATGGATTATGGTACAATTTTACTTTTTATTATCATAGGAATATATTTTATAATTAAATTTAGTAAAGATAAAAAGAGTTTTAATTTACTTATAGTTATGATGGCTATTACAGGAATTTTTTATAGAAAATCTTTTGGCATATATAGTAATGTAGGTGGAACATCACAAACAATCATTAATATAATATATTGGACTTCTTTATTGATTTTATTGGCAGTTTATTTTATTAATGAAAAGAGTAAGAGAAAAAAAGCAATTCAGTAACCTTTGAAGTTAGTTTAGTATACAACGGAAATAAAAATATCTGAAATATGTGGCCAGTAGGGTATAATATTCACATTTAGCAACTAAACTATAAAATTAAATAAATTATTAGAAATACCGTACTATTCTAAACTGAATATGCGGTATTTTTATGTCACAATTTAAATAAAATATAAAGTAAAATGTTGTTTAAAAATCTCCACAAAATATGTAACGATTTTTGAAAATATGAATATGAATAATGATATTTAAAAACTGAATAACTTGGTGTTAAAAAGTGAGAAAAGCTTATATTTATTAGTAAAATAACCATTGATTAACATGAGTGTGTGATATAATTACTAATAGTTAAGTTATGGCAATGTTAAAAGGAGCGTTAAAATTATGAAAAATAAGCCCAATAGACTAATTTATTCTGAGGAATATGTATGCATTAATGGAATTGAGCAATATTTATTTCATTCTGGTACAAATTATAATAATCCAGTAATGTTATTTTTACATGGTGGTCCAGGAAGTGCAGAATCATTATTTGCATATATGTTTCAAGAAAAATGGGAAGACGTTTTTACAGTAGTTCATTGGGATCAACGTGGAACTGGAAAGACTCTTACAAAGAATAAAGATAAGTACCCTACAATTGAAGTGATGATAAAAGACCTATTTGAAGTTGTTCAATATTTAAAGAAGAAATATAATAGGGAAAAAATAATAATACTTGGTCATTCTTGGGGAAGTGCTTTAGGTAGTATATTTATAAAACAATACCCAGAAGAAGTAGCTTATTATATTGGAGTTGGGCAAGTTATCAATATGATTGAAAATGAGCGAGTTGGTTATGAAAAAGCTAAGGAGTTAATTATACAGTGTAACGATGAAAAAGATTTAAAAAAGCTGAAAGCTTTAGGGGAATATCCAGGGGACAAATTTGACGATAATTTTATGAAGAAGTGTATGAACATACGTAAAATTCAGGGAAAATATAATTTAGCTGTAAATCTAAGTTTTTCTATGCTTATATCTGTATTTAAAAGTCCTATTTTAAAGTTTTCTGATATTTCTGCAGCAATTAAAGGGAGCAAAGCAAATAAAGATTTGTTGGCATTTCTATTTCAGTTCGATTTAAATTCTGAATCTAAAGAATATAAAGTGCCAATGTATTATATTCTAGGTGAAAATGATTGGCAAACCCCTTATGTTATTGCTGAAAAATACTTTAAAAAAATGAATGCACCGTATAAAAAATTATATTTAATACCTAGTGCTGGACATATGACGATGATAGATCAACCTGATTTATTTTTTGATGCTTTGATAGACATTAATAATAAAGAAAAGACTAATGTAGATTTATATTAATAAATTTAATTTAAATAATTTTAAAAGTTTTAATGATTTTATATTTACAAAATATGCTACCTTTGTTAAAGGCATAAATGGGAATTTGAAAAGGAGAAAAAATGGTTTTATTAGTTATCGATACGCAAAAATTAATAACAAATGAAAAATTATATAAATTTGATATGTTTGTATCTAATGTTAAAAAAATAATAAATCAGGCTAGGTTAAATAATATTGAAGTAATATATGTACGTCATGATGATGGGATAGGAAATGAGCTAACAAAAGGAAATGATGGGTTCGAGATATATGAAAAATTTAAACCAATAAATGAAGAAAAAATATTTGATAAAGTTGTTAATAGTGCATTTAAGGGGACAGGCTTATTAGAATATTTAATAGACAAAGGTGAAGAAAATATAATCATTGTAGGATTGCAAACAGATTATTGTATTGATGCTACTATAAAATGTGGATTTGAACATGGATTTAATATTGTAGTTCCAGCATATGCAAATACAACAGTAGATAATAAATTTATGTCAGCGGAGCAGAGTTATAAGTATTACAATGAATTTATGTGGAATGGTAGATATGCAGAGTGTATTTCAGTGAATGAAACACTTGAAATAATGAAATAGTAGTACTTTAAAAACTAAATAATTCGGTGTTTATCAAACAGGTTATAATTAATTTAGAATAGTATTAAAAGGTTAAAAAAGTCTTATAAAGTGAGGTGAGCAATAATTAATAATAAAAAAGTAATTGAGTTATCGTCTAAAATTCTAACTGTAGTTTCTATAATTTCTATTGTATTAATCGTATGTAATATAGCAATGGATATTATCTTTGTTAAATCAATTGATTATGGTAATATTATTCCTTTAATCATATTGTATATTTTTTGTAGGTATTTTAGAGAGAATTCATCAAAAAATAGTAACACTGATTAGCAGTACTTCTATATATAAAATTATTTTAAAGTTATTGAATAAATTCAAGTGGGAGCTTGTTTCTCTATAAAATTAACAAGGAACCTTTAAAGTAATTATTGAAAGGTTCCTTGTTATTAAAGAATTATTAAATTAAAATTTAAATAATAAAAATTTTCCTTTACCATAGTTCTTCCCAACTTAAAGCGCAATCAACTTGATTATTATTACTAGAAGTTGCCTGAAGAGTTAAAGTTTCACCAGGAGCAAGGAAGATATTTAATGAAGTTAAATTTAATTGGGCACCTAAGTTTATTGGAACTTCAAAAGTAAATATTTGTATT
Organism: Clostridium sp. ATCC 25772; assembly: GCF_001573875.1. NCBI lineage: Bacteria > Bacillati > Bacillota > Clostridia > Eubacteriales > Clostridiaceae > Clostridium > Clostridium sp. ATCC 25772. Next base: position 738 of record NZ_LFRG01000077.1, on the reverse strand, counting down.
CCACCGGTAGCGGAAGTTTGCGTTGTAGAATATTGGATAACACTAGTATTTGCATTGATTGGAGTATAGGAAAGTGTAGTTCCAAAAGTAGCATTTCTAATCAATTTAAAATTAACAGCTTTAGCTCCATCAACACTAGTAGAAACAAAATCTAAACGTATTCGAGTTCTATTGACTTTACTTACAAAAGTTGAAGTATTTAATAAAGTTAAAACATTTTGGTTTGTTGGTGTAGTTAATGCAACTGAATTAGAAACAGAATTTCTAGTAATTATTGCTTGAGAAAAGCCATCACCTTCACAAAATGCCATTGCAGATGTTGTTTTTAATACTATATTAGACGTATTACCACTATTAACAACTTTAGCTGTTAAAGGAAAATTAGGATTATAAACAGATGGCACTATAGCTGTATTAGGATATTCAATTCTATGAACTAATATAGGTTGACCAGTTGTTGTTGAAGTAACATAATAGTTTATTACGCCAAATCCAAGCCATTGAAATTGAATTGTATATACATTACCCTTTGTAGGATCAAGTGTCATACCAGAAGGTCCAGTACCATCCATTGTATCTACATTCCAATTGGTTTGTGAAATCCAATTTGAGGTACCATTTTGTATACGTAGAATTGAAAAGTCAGTACCATTATATCCATCTATAATAGTGCAAAAATACTTGAATAATTTTACAACTGAATAAAATAAAAAACATTTATGATAAATCCTTGTTATA
>NZ_LFRG01000076.1:0-9447 GCF_001573875.1 Clostridium sp. ATCC 25772 | reverse complement strand
CTGTTAGTTATTGATAAAATATTAATTTGAATTTTCTCATTTGATAAATGAATGAGTTTAAAATTTAATTTGGAACCTTATAAGAACAAAGGAGCTGGTTAATATGAAATGTGAAATCATAGCTGTAGGAACAGAATTACTATTAGGTGATATATTAAATACCAATGCACAATACTTATCTAGAAGATTAAGTGAGCTAGGTATATTTTGTTATCATCAGTCTGTGGTTGGGGACAACCCTCAAAGGTTAAAAGAAACTTATGAGTTGGCTTTTAAAAGAGCAGATTTAGTTATAACAACTGGTGGGTTAGGGCCAACTAAAGATGATTTAACGAAAGAAATATCCTTTGAATTTTTCAAAAAAGAAAGCGTGTTGCATGAAGAATCTTTAAAAAGAATAGAAGATAGATTTGAAAAAATGGGAAGAGAAATGGCTAAAAATAATATAAAACAAGCTTATTTTCCTAAAGATGCAATAGTTTTAAGAAATGACAATGGAACAGCGCCAGGATGTATTATAAATGAGAATAATAAAATACTTATAAATTTACCAGGACCACCAAAAGAAATGAAGCCTATGTTTGAAGAGTCTGTAGTACCATACCTTTCAAATTTTCAAAATGTAATTTTGATATCAAAGGTTTTAAGGGTTATTGGAATTGGCGAAAGTTCAGCAGAAGAGATGATTAGTCACATAATAGAAAATCAAACTAATCCTACAGTAGCACCTTATGCAAAAGATGGAGAGGTTACTTTTAGAATTACAGCAACAGCAGAAAATGAAAATAAGGCAAAAGAGCTTATAGTTCCTATAGAAGAAAAACTAAAAGAAATATTTAAAGAAAATTTATATGGTGAAGGTGATGATACCTTAGAAGATGTTTTAGGAAAAATTCTTGTAGAAAACAATCTTACAGTATCAACGGCTGAATCTTGTACAGGAGGATTACTTGGAGCAAAACTTATAAACTATCCAGGTATATCAGCTGTATTTTTAGAAGGTGCTATAACATATAGTAATGATGCAAAGATGCGAACTTTAGGTGTAAAAGAAGAAACATTAAAAGAATTTGGAGCAGTAAGTAGTGAAACGGCAAAAGAGATGGCAGAGGGTATAGCTAAGAGATGTGGTGCAAGAATTGGTATATCAACAACAGGTATTGCAGGTCCAGGTGGTGGAACTGACGAAAAGCCAGTAGGTCTTGTATATGTTGGTGTTTACATTGATGGTGAGGTATCAACTAAAAAATTAAATCTTTTAGGAAATAGACAACAAATACGAAATCGTGCTACACAGTGTGCATTAGATTTCTTAAGAAGAAAATTATGTATAAGTAAACATTATAAAGATATTAAATAATAGAAAAAGAGATGATTAATTCATCTCTTTTATTGCTTCTTAGGTAAGATTTTGCTTAAATCTATAACTCCATTACCTTGCATGTATTTTTTTTCTTTTATTAGTCTAGAAGATACTTTTAAAAGACCATAAACATCTTTAAATATTAATTGTGGATTGTATTCGTATAAAAGTGCACAAACTCCAGCAATATATGCGCAAGATACAGAAGTTCCACTTACATCAATATAATGTCTATTAAGTTTTGGAGGATACACCTTTAAGCCATTTCGCTCTGAAATATAGCTAGTATTACAATTAAGTGAGATAACATCTACAGCTGCAGATATAAAATCTGGTTTAGCTAGAGTTTTTGATGATCCACAAGAAGAGTAAGAATAGATTTTGCTAGCAGCGGTAGTATCTATACCGCCTACAGTTATAACATCTTTTAAAACAGCAAAGCCTTTAATACTATTCTCAGATGATAAATTGCTACCAGAAGGTACAATTACAGTTATGCCCTTATCTATGCAAATTTTAAATAGTTTGGAATAAATATTTAAAAAATCACTATCCATAGTATAAGTTTCAAAAGGTAAGCATATTATTTTAATGTTAAAATCCTCGCTACACTTTAAAATTTCATTTATCGCAAATAAAGTAGATGAAAGAAAGGCCTTTCCTGTTTTATCAAAAGCTTTAGCAACTACTAAGTGGCTGTTAGTTGCGACACCACGATATCTTCCTTTAGATTCATAACCACTTCCACAAAGTATTCCTGATATAAAAGTACCATGACCATTATCATCATAAGGATAAGTATAATTGTTTATAACATCTATAAAGTGTTTAATTTTATTGTTTGGATATAAAAGATCTTTATGGGGATAACAACCACTATCCACTAAGCCAATGCCTACCCCCTTACCGCTAAGTTTATAATCTCCTTTAATGATATTATCAGAACTTTGCAATGAAACACCATTTGATAAAAGAACAGTTCTACCACAAAGAAATGCATATTCATCTAAAATTATATATTTAATTTCCGGTAGCTCTACAAGACGATTTATACAATTTGTACTTAAATTAGCAGCAATACAGTTAATAGTATCTATAGAAAATAATACTTCACCATTTAAGTATTTAATTTTTTTAACTAAATCATCCTTTAAATTTCTATATTCAACAATGACCCTATATTTACTATAAAAATTATTTTTTATAGCTTTTCTTAATGTGGGAGATAGTTTCTTTTTAAAAGAAAACATAAAATATCCTCCTAGAATTGATACATCAATATATTATATGAATACATGAAATAAATGTAACTTTAAGTAAAAAATTTTAATGAATTTACATTAAAATAATAAAAGAATATTAAAAATATATAAAAAATTGTATACCATTCATTTTTTTGATAAATGCTATTGAAATTTCAAATCATTACATTCATAATAGATTACGTAGATATAATGAGTGAGGGGGATAAGTATGGACTTTAAACAGTTAGAAGCTTTTATTATGGTAGCAAAATTAAGAAGTTTTTCAAAGGCAGCAAATGCTATTTATCTTTCACAACCAACTATAAGCTCTAATATAGCGAGTTTGGAAAAGGAACTGGAAATTCAACTTTTTGATAGAACATCTAAGGAAGTTAATTTAACTCCTGCAGGAGAGTTATTTTTAGAATACGCTACAGATATAATAAATACTAGGAATAATTCTATAGTTGAAATGTCTAATTTTAATAACAACATATCCGGTAGATTAAATATATCAGCAAGTACTACTCCATGTAATGCTATATTGCCGGGGCTTATAAAAAAATTTAATGATACTTATGCAAATGTTAAATTTAATATTAAAGAGCAAGGCTCTGTAGGAATAATTAAAGATATATTAGAATTAAATTGTGAAATTGGATTAGTAGGAACTACCGTACATAATAATAAGATAAGAAGTTATGACATAATGGAGGATGAACTAGTTATAGTTTCTAAAAAAGAGTTAGGTCTTCCTACGGTATTAACTATTGATGAACTTTTGAATTGTGATTTCATAATAAGAGAAAAAGAGTCTGCTACAAGAAAAACACTAGAAACTGCACTAGATGAAGCTAATTTAGATAATCATAAGTTGAAAGTTTTATGTGAAGTTAATAACTTAGATGCTCAAATAAAAATGCTAAAACTTGGATTAGGGGTAGTTATTTTATCAAAAGCACTATGTGAGGATTTATTAAAAGATGAAAACATGCAAATAAGTAATGTAGATGGATTAAATCTTAAAAGAAGTATGTATTTAGTTGTTAGTGCTAAGAGAACGTTAACACCAATAGCTACAGCCTTTTTAAATATGTGTAAAGAAGTATATAATTTAGAATAAAGTATAATTATAGGGAAACAAGCTCCAATTTAAATTTATTCACTAACTTTAAAATATTTTTATATAAAATGTAGTGTTGAATTCTAAGTAATTCGGAGCATGTCTCACTATTTTAGGTATCCAAGTTTTGGAATGGATAATTTTAAAAGTCAATTTGGAACGCTATATAGGGAAACAAGCTCGTATTTAAATTTATTCATTAAATTTTTGTTATCATTTAATAAATGAATATACCAAAAAAAGATGCTATGCATCTTTTTTATTTTTGCCACTTAAAAAGAATTATTCCTGCAATCATAACTACAATGCCTAATATTTCCTTAAAACCAAAGGAGCATTTTTCAATGCCAAATAATCCAAAGCAATCTATAAGTGCTGCTGCAACTAGTTGAGCAACTAGTATTATAGATATTGCATAAGTAGTACCTAAGGTAGAGATACTTTTCATAACAGTATAAACTATAATTGCACCTAAAACTCCGCTTAAAAGATAAATTTTATTTGCATCTTTTATTGCTTTTATATCTCCCTTACCAGCGAACAGCATAACAATAAATGTAACAATAAGAGCAACCCCTTGAGCGATTACATTAGTTTCCCAAAGCCCTACAGTTTCAGACAGCTTAGTATTAAAAACACCTTGAAGGCTCATGCTTACACCTGAAATTATTGCTATTATTACAGCTAACATAAAATCACCGTCCTTAGGATTAGTGTAACCAATAAATTTAGTCATATTCAATATAGTGCTGTAAAGCATATATTTAAAGGGCTAAATATTTCCTATTGAGTTTTATAGGGGTAATAGATTATTATAATAAAAGATTGTTTTAAGAGTTAAATTTAAATAAATGCATAAAAAAACTAATTAAGCTCCTTAAAATTAATGTAATAATACATTTAATTTTTAAATAACTATAATTAGTTTTAAATTTTAATATTCTTTTAGTGGATAAGATTTTATCATTTCTCTATTAGATGTTGGTTGTTTCCAAAGTTCAAACTTACAGACTTTAGCTGTGTATAAGTATGAATCTTTTTCACATTGTGGATTTATGTATAATGTTCCATTCCCAGCACTTTTTCTAGTATTATGATTAGCGTTAGCTATAGGAATGTTAAGATTACCGTTATTTGGCATCTTTATATTGACATTATAGATTGGAAAAGTATTAGATACACTTCTTAAAATCTTATTTATATATCCTTTATCCTCTACTTTAAAGCCTAGCGTATTAAAACTATCATTAAAAACTATTTTATTATCTATCATGATTTTAAAATTTTTGTATGGTGCTAAAACTTTATGTAGTGCTTCATCCAATTTTTCAAAATCATTAGAATTTACTACACCTAAAGGTATATGAAGCACAGGTGTATTTTTATATAATTTATATTTTTTACTTATGGACTTTTGTATTTTTGTAAGAGATGAAGACGAATTTTCATCAAAAACGGCAACTAAGTAATATTTCATAACTATCCTCCATAACCCAAGGTTTTAAATTGACACACTTAATATAATGTGCCAAAACTCGTTAATTTATAATAAACAATATTATATCATAAATAATGGAAGGATTCATTAAAAATATTATCTATAAGGTTATTTACGTGGAAATAAGTTTATAAATAATATTTTTTAATATTAATATAAGAACTTTTTAGGGTTTTGTGAATTAAACTGCACTGTATAAATTAAACCTGAAATTTAAAGTGATTCGGAGCATGGCTCACTAATTACTCTTATACTATTAGTATGATGTTAATATTATGAATTCATAAATTAAAAATTCAGTTTAGAACAGTATATCAATAATTAAAAAAAAGGGTTAAATACCTTTAAATTTCTTGTAAAATGCATAAATATCTTGCATATAAATAAGATAGCCTTTATATTAGATGTAGAATAAATGATATATTTTAAAATTTCGTATTAATAATGTAATTTGTATATGATATAATATGATATGTATGATTTTTAGGATGCAAGATAAACTTAATATATATTAAATAGTGAGGATGATACCGTAATGGAAAAATTAATAATTAATGGTGGTAAATCCATATATGGAGAAGTGGAAATAAGTGGAGCGAAAAATGCAGTAGTAGCAATTTTACCAGCGGCTATAATAGCAAGCAAGGGAAAATGCTGTATTGATAATATACCTAATATTGAAGATGTTAATTGTATAGAAAGAATATTTGAATATTTAGGATGTAAAGTTGAAAGAAAAGAAGGGGCTTTAACTATAGACAGTACAGTTGTTAAAAGTCTTAATGCAAATACAGAACATGTAAGAAAAATGAGAGCGTCATATTACTTTTTAGGAGCTCTTTTAGGAAGATTTAAAGAAGCTAGAGTAGAACTTCCAGGGGGATGCCCTATAGGTTCAAGACCTATAGACCAACACATAAAAGGATTTGAAGCTTTAGGCGCAAGTGTAACAATAGAATGTGGCGCTGTTAGTGTTAAAGCAGAAAGATTAGTTGGAACAAGCATATACTTTGACGTAATTAGCGTTGGAGCAACTATAAATGTCATGCTTGCAGCTGTTTTTGCAGAAGGTGTTACTATTCTTGAAAATGCAGCTAAAGAGCCACATGTAGTTGACGCAGCAAACTTTTTAAATAGTATGGGAGCAAAAATAAAAGGTGCAGGAACTGATACAATAAAAATAACAGGAGTAGATGAGGTTGTAGGATGCAATTATTCAGTTATTCCAGACCAAATAGAAGCAGGTACTTTCATGGTAGCTACAGCTGCATGTGGAGGAGAAGTAAAAATAAAGAATGTTATACCTAAACACCTTGAGTCTATATCAGCTAAATTAATAGAAATGGGAGCTAATGTTATAGAAGGTGATGACAATATTATCGTTAAATCAGATAAAAACTTAAAGGGTGTAAACATAAAAACATTACCTTACCCAGGATTCCCAACAGATGTACAACAGCCAATGAGCACTTTGTTAGCTGTTTCAAAGGGAAGAAGTGTAATAAATGAAAGTATATACGAAAACAGATTAAAACATGTTGAAGAGTTAAATAGAATGGGAGCAAACATAACTGTTGAAGGAAGAGTTGCTGTTATTGATGGCGTAGAAAAACTTAAAGGTGCTAATGTTAAAGCAACGGATTTAAGAGCAGGAGCGGCACTTGTTATAGCAGGTTTAGTTGCTGAAGGAACTACTGTTGTTGAAGGAATACAACATATAGATAGAGGTTATCCTAATATAGAAGAAAAATTTAAACACTTAGGTGGAGACATTACAAGAGCAAAGTGTGATTAGTAAGTTAAGAGAAGGAGAAGTTTATGATATTTTGTCCATTATTTAGTGGTAGTAGCGGAAATAGTGTATTTGTATCAGATGGTAATACTAGACTATTAATAGATGCAGGAGTTGCAGGTAAGAACATAGAAAGGGAGTTAACCAATATAGGTGAAAACCCTTCGGAAATAGACGGTATTTTTGTAACTCATGAACATATAGACCATATAAAATCTGTAGGTGTATTATCAAGAAAACACAATATACCTATATATGCAAATGAGCTTACTTGGAATGCTATGGAAAGCAAACTAGGTAAATTAAAAATGGAAAATATAAAACTTCTTGATAAGAAATACATAGACATAAAAGATATGACTATAGAAAATTTTAAAATACATCATGATGCTGTTGACCCTAGAGGTTATGCATTTAGAAGTAAAAATAAGGTAGCAGCAGTAGCTACAGATTTAGGGCATTTTTCAGAAGAAGTAAAAAATGTTTTGAAAGATGCAGATGTGTTTTTATTAGAAAGTAACCATGATATTGAAATGCTTAAATTTGGACCATATCCGTATGTACTTAAGAAAAGGATTTTAAGTGATATTGGACATTTATCTAATGAGGCTTGTGGAAATGCTATATTAGATATTTTAGGAGACAATCTTAAAAATATATATTTAGGGCATTTAAGTAAAACAAATAACTATCCACAGTTAGCATATGAAACGGTTATAAGTGTTTTAAAGGAAAATAAGGTTAAAATAGGAACAGATGTAAGTATTACTATGGCAAATAGAGATAAACACAGTGATGTTATATGTGTATAATGATATTATGCTAATAATAAGTATAAGGAGGCAGTTATGAAAAAGAAATCAATAATAATAATATTAATAATTGCTTTTACTATAATAGGTGTTTTATCTTTTATAAATTACGATAAGAAAGATAAAAATAGTGCTTTAAATAAAGAAAAAATCAAGAATTTAAATGTAAAACAAGAAGAAAGTGGAGAGTATTTAGATTTAACATTATATTTTGATGGAACTGAAAATGATAGTGAATCTAAAATTTTAAAAGAAGAAAGACTAGTTGATAAGGAAGAATTATTAGGAGAAATAATAGTTCAAGAGCTTTTAAAAGGCCCTTCAGTAGTTAGTCAATCTAAAGCAATATTCCCTAAAGACACAAGATTATTAAGCTTTTCTATTAAAGATGGTATTGCATATGTGAATTTAAGTGAAGCTGCAAAAGTTGAAATGAATGAGAATAAAGAAAAAACCACACTTACTTGTTTAGCTACGTCACTTACTCAGCTAAATAGCATTGATAAGGTTATGCTAACTATAGATAATAAAAATTTGCAAACAATAGGTGGAAATTACGATGTTTCAAAACCGTTTTCACAGGAAGATATTAATGGATTAAAGCTTAAATAAAATGAAGTTAAGTAAATATTGAAACAAATCAAAAGTTTTATTATAATTAACGAAGTAGATAAATTTTAATTTATTCATAAAGGAGATAATAACATGAGTTTATATAATGAATGGACAAATTACGTAGTTGATTTTGTGAAAAGCAAAGGTGAACCAGAATTCTGGAAAGAGTATGCTAGAGTTGAAACTACTATATATAGCAAAGCATTAACTAATTTAAATGGAGAAATTAAGGGAAAAATAAATGAATTAGCTGAAGAATATGGCGTTACAGATGTTCAATTTATGGGATTCTTAGATGGAGTAAATGAAAGCATAGAAAAAGAATTAGATTTAGAGTCAATGGATGCAAATGCTGAAATAGATATGAAAATTGATTTTGAAAAATTATATTTCAATATGTTAGAATCTAAAGCTGATTACTTATACAAATTACCACAATGGAATGCAATATTCTCAGAAGAAAAAAGAAAAGAGATAACAAAGGAATGGAGAGCTTCTAAAGTAATAGTTAAAGAAACTAAAGTAGGAAGAAATGATCCATGCATATGTGGTAGTGGTAAAAAATACAAAAAGTGTTGTGGAAAATAATATTTATGATAAAGCACCCTTATAGGGTGTTTTTTTAATATACAATTGTTACAATCTCGTATTAAAAATTGTGTAAGGAATTTATTGTTAAGAAAAATGGTAACTGTAACTTTTAACTAAAGTAAGCTATAACTATTGTTAGTATGATATAGGGAAACAAGCTCGAATTTAAATTTATTCAATAACTTTAAAATATTTTCATACAAAATGTAGTGTTGAATTCTAAGCGATTCAGAGCATGTCTCACTATTTTGGGTATCCAAGTTTTGGAATGGATAATTTTAAAAGTCAACTTGGAACCCTATATAGGGTTCCAAGTTCAGAATTAAAATTACACTAGGTAATTTTTAGCATAAGCTAACGAAAAAAGTTTATTTTTATTTGAATTTAATTCGTCAAAAATAAGTTTAGT
>NZ_LFRG01000075.1:0-9037 GCF_001573875.1 Clostridium sp. ATCC 25772 | reverse complement strand
CTTAGAATTCAACACTACATTTTGTATGAAAATATTTTAAAGTTATTGAATAAATTTAAATTCGAGCTTGTTTCCCTATAACTGTTGAAGTTTATAACTTTTCATCTCCATTTTCAAGAAAAACACCATCAACATTTATATATTTGATAGTGTTTTGCTACAATAATTATTTATTCTTTTTATTTTTCCAATATTCACTTGAGTTATGTTGTTTCTTATTTTCTTTATAATTTTCTTGTTTGTCTTTTTTCCCTTTTTTGCTAACTTTATTATATGTCTTCATTTGTTTCTTTTCTTCATCGTTAACTATATTACCAAAATATAATTCTTTTAAAGGAATGCTTATCTTAAATTTATTTTCTAATTTAGTTATTAATGGCTTTTCTATTTCCGTAATTACTGACACAGAAACTCCTTTGTTTTTTCCTCTTCCACATCTACCTGACCTATGAAGATAATCCATTTCATTTTCAGGTAAATCTATATTTATTATATGTGTTATTCCCCTTATATCAATCCCTCTAGCTGTTAAGTCTGAGGATACTAGAATATTACTTTTTCCATTTATAAACTCATCCATAGATTTTTTTCTACTTGATTTAAAATCTCCACCTGAAATAGAGGCTGCCTTTAATCCATGATATTTTAATTTATCTGTTATAACCTCTACATCATTACTATTATTTATAAACACTATTGCTTTTTTAGGCTTTAAAGCTGCAACTAACTTTCTCACCATTAATGTTTTATCTCTTTTATCACATAAAAAACACATATGCTCTATATTTTTATTAGCCATTGGAACTTTATCTTCTTTTACTATAACTGACTCTTTCATAGATTCATCAGCAAATTTTAATACCTCTTCTGTAACAGTTGCTGAAAAGCATAAAAGCTGTCTATCTCTTAATGTAGTCTTTATTACAGCCTTTGTAACCTGGCTGTTATTTTCATCTAAAAGTTTATCACATTCATCTAAAACAATAGTTTTAACTGTATGAGCTGATATTTTTCTTTTTTTAATAAGTTCTAATATTCTTCCACCGGAACCGATTATTATATGTTGTTTTTCTTTTAGCTTTTCAGTTTGACGTTTTATGTTTACATTTCCAATTATAGTTGTAGATGTTATGTTCATTTTGCTATCTTTAGATAACTTATCTATAACTTTATGTACTTGTACTGCTAATTCATGTGTTGGCGTTAATATTATAACTTGATTTTCTTTTTTATCTATATCTATTTTTTGAAATATTGGAAGTAAATAAGCTAAAGTTTTTCCACTTCCAGTTTCACTTTCACCAACTAAATCCTTATTTTCTAGTATATGCTCTATAGTTTTTCCTTGTATTGATGTAGGAACTTTTATCCCTTGTAATTTTAGAGCATTAATAATGTTTTCTTGTATTTTTAAATTTTTAAAATCTTTTTCCATATATATCTCTCTCCTTAAAGTTTAAATATAAGGCTATATTTTTATATCATCATCTATTATAGTGTCCATTGCAACTATTATACTTGCAAATTATATCATTATAAATGAATTTTTACAAAACAAACTGTAATCTCTACAATAAAAATTTTAGAGATTACAGTTTTTTAAGTATTGAGTAATTATTGTTCTATGTTAAATCTATTTTTACATATTTTAAATTCAATAAGAGATTGAAGAAATATTTAATCCTCAAATAACCATTTGGTCAAAGAAAATTTTTCTTGTGTAGATCTCTCATTATTACCTTCATTTATAATCTTTTCAGAATTAGATAAATTTTGAATCTCCATAAAATTTATTTGCTTTTTTAAAATTTCATTTTCGTTTTCTTTTTCAACTAATTTTTCTTGAATAGATATTTTTTCTTTATCCTTTAATAGTAGCTTATTCTCTAAATATCTATTTTTTTCTTTTAATTTATCATTATCATTAATGTATATCTTACCTTTCTCTTTTTCCTTATAAAATTGATATTTAAACTTTATTGCTTGATTTTTTTCATACTTTATAGCTTTATTCAATCTTTTCAATTCTTCTTCTACAATTTTTAATTTTGCTTGAGATTGTTCTTTTTCCATTTTAAGTATTTCTATTTTTGTAAAATAATCTTTTAGTTCTATCATTTTATAATCTAAATCCTCTCCCATATCATCTAAATTACCTTTATCATCCTCTTGTATGTTCATTGAATTTTCTAAAAGTTCTTGCAAAAACATTTGTTCTTCTCCATTTACACTAATTGCGTATATCTCATAGAAATAATATTTATCTTTTCTATCTTCTAAATATTCTTGGTAAAATACTTTTATAGGGACTTCCTTATTAAAGTGCTTATATACCCTTGGAGTACTAAAATTTTGTCCATGATTTTTAGAAAAACATCCGTAAAGATCATCATCACAAATCCACAAAGCCCATAATGCACCCTTTAATAGTATTAATACACAAGAATCAATCTTTTCACATTGAAACAGTATAACATTTTTTTGTAATCCTATTTCTTTATACTGATAAATTACTCTATTAATCTGATTATCTTGAGTAATAAACAGATAATGATTTCTGCTTTCTTCTACGCAAAAAGTAAAATCTACGTAAGGTAATAATGATGTATATATAACTTCTTGCTTTCCCCATCGCTTTTCAATAATATGGAAATTTCTAGAAGTTAATTTATACCTCCCATCTAACATAGTGTTTAATAATACTAGATTTGATTTAGAATCTTCATAAATAAAATATGGAATTTTATTACAATAATCTAATTTATTAATTATTTGTGGACTACCCAAATTCACTCCATTTTCAGTAATTTGGTGAACTAATACTTCTGAATAAGTATGTTTATCTACTATGTTATATAACAAATGAATATGGCCTAAATGAAAGAATGCTCTAATATATATAGGCATAATTGAATCATACTTCATATGGAGAAGTGTTTTGTAATTCCATTTTATTCCTTCTAATGTGCATAAAATAATATCACCACAAATATCCTGACAGAAAACATTAATTTTCCCATTGCCCTCTTCTAATACATAGAAGTATTTTAAACTTTCCTTGTAAATACTCTTCTTATCTGACCAGTTATGCTTCATAAATATTTGATAATATACCCCTTTTTCACTATCATAAGAAAACTTTAGGATTGTATTATCTGTTTGCTTAATCAAATAACAATCATATTTTTCGTTAATCATTATTTCCCCTCATTTTTTCATCTTTCCTTTGCCACATCCTACAGTCCTTACAAAATGGAATAAATACTATTTCATCCACAATTACTTTCGTTGAAATCAAAACACTAACATCAAACTTCAAATTCTTATTAATAATAATTGGAGTACTTGTTAATTTAGCAAAAGAATTGATTACAAATTCTACTCCCTGCTGCTCTGCATAAACAGGTATATATAATGTAGCTTTTTGAGTTCCCTCCAATCTTCCTTCAATAGTATATTTTCGTTGCTGTTCGTCAGTACATTCTATGCAATATGGGATATAAAAACTATATTGTATTATTGAATAATCTTTCCTATCATCTATAATACTTCTATTTTTTGTTTCATTTATAATTTCACATTTTTTAAATGTAATTTCTTCTATATTTATAATTTCTGTTTCTTCTAAGCATATATCAACTGACACTTCAGGAAAATTTATTTTTTCTTGATAATTTGATAAAACCTTTTTAGCAAGTATTGTAGTTCCATTTTCTTGTTTCAATTTATCTTCTGAATTCGTAAAAATAAAAGATTCATCTTGTACTTCAAATTCACTCTGACTAATCACTCCAATATCATATGGAAGACTATTATTTTGTTTAAATGTAACTGTATCTAAAATAGTGTTACTAGAAGTATCTATTATATCAATTGCTCCCTTTCCATCATTACTTCTACTAGTTACAAGTAATTTCTTTTTATCAGGAGATAATCGAAGTCTTTGCAATTCTGTTAGAGTTGTTTTTATTGTTGCTACATATTCTTTTTTTAATATATTTATAACATCGATTCTATGTAATCCACTATTTGCTACATATAAATTTTTTTCATCCTGCTCCAAGGCAGTAATAGCAGATCCCTTTTCTAAATATATATATGAAATACTTCCACTTTCAAGATCTAATACGGAAATATTACTTGTATAATTTAATCTATTAACTCCTTTATTAGAAATATAAATATCCTTTTCATTTTCCGATATGAGAATATAGTTCGGTGAAGTACCAACATCTTTATATTTCTTAATTAAATGAAAATCTGATGTATCATAAACTTTTATTTCATTTTGTAAAATATCCAACACAAATAATTTTTTCTTGTCCTTATCAAGTTTTAAGCTATCTGCAGCAATAAAACCTGTTAAGCATTCAATCTTTTCACCAGTTTTTAAACTATAAATACATACCTCTTCAGTATCACAGACATAGATATTCTGATTGATTGAATCCACCTGTATATTACCATTATTAGGCATATGCCATGTTTTATTAGAATCATATAAGTCATTAATGAGTGTGACTTTACCATTTCTATCACTGGCTATATACACATTGTTTTTTTCATCTACTATGATATTTTGTGGTCTTGGACCTATTTCAATTTCCTTTATAATACAATAATTTTCTCCATCAATAATAGACACCATGCCTGTACCTAAGTTTGATATATAATAAATTGTTTTTTCTCCTTTATCAATCATAAAGTCGCTCTCCCCCTCAATTACTTATACTAAAGAATATGCTTTATGAGTGCTGATTATTCAATAAAAAACGTGAAAAGATCCAGTTAACCAGATCTTTTCAACTAATTCATAACTTTCATTTTTTCCTTATCTTAAAATCCTATATACTGCAGTAGGATACATATTATTATTTAACTCCTCTTGTACTACTTTCTGTCTATTTCTTTAAACTTTACTGCTTGAGTACAACTAATATTGATTTTATTAGGAGAACTAACAAGTTTTACTTGAATGTTTTTTGAAATAAATGTTGATATATATGATGCCCTATTAATAAGAAGTAAATTTCAGTGCATACTTATCTACTTTTAGATTAATACCCATATTTTGTATGTTTTTTAATTTATACATATGCAAGAAAATGATAGACTAAATATGAATAATATATTTTTTAATGCAAATCATAACAATTCTCTATTTTTTATTGTATAATCTAAAATATTAGAAGTGACTCTATATTTCACTTGGTCTTTTTCCTAATAATCGCTCCATAATGGATTGATTCTTTTCAAGTTCAAGTTCTTTATGCAATTTTTCCTTTTCTTCACTTATCATCTTAATTTGCTGTTTAATTACTATATTTTCTTCTTTAAATTCTTCTAATTCACTTTCAATACTTGTTTTAATCTCTCTTTCTTCTAATAGCTGCTGATTTATATCCTCTAAATCTTTTTGAGTCTTCTGTTGTAACTCCAAGAATATATTATAATTTTCTTCCACCTTATGTTTTTGTTCTAATACTCTTACAATTTTTTCTTCATAATCTTCCATAAATCTTTGCTTCTTTCGTAATTGCATCTTTAAGGAATCAATTTTTCTTTCTAAACTCATCTTCTCTGATGTTATCCTAGATAATTCAAGGTTTAAGCTTTCAAATGTTTTTTCTTCATATGGTGTATCTTCATTAACTTTATCTAACTCGTTATATTTCAACGAATCCTTACTATCTACTACAAACCAACTTGGAACAAATAAACATAAATCTAACTCATTAGTTCCATAAACCCCCATCGATTTAATTGAACTCTTATCATCGATACGAATAAAACAATTATATCTACTTACTGCAAGTTCATCTCCTCTATCAAAGTAGAACGCACTACTCCACTTTTCATCATTAAAAACTGAGTAAAAAATCTTGCCTTGCTCTAACCAACAAGAATACAACTTATTATTTTCAGTAAATAATAAAGGTTCCTCTAATTTATTATTACTTTCATGAACTCTAAATTCTTGGATATTTCCAGTCATATCTATATAAACGTGGTCAAGAAAATTTATAGACTCTTCTCTAGACTTATTTAATATATGAATCTCTTCTTGATCTCTTAGTACTTCAAATCCTATATCATCACCTTGAATGCCATAAAGCCTATTTACAGAACCCCATTTAAGATTTTCAAAGCTATAATAGTTTAAGGATATCTCATCACCTTCATCAGTAATAAAAAACATATCAATATTATTATTTTCATTTACATTTATTAAATAGTGTTCTCTTAAATTAGGTATTAATATAATATCCTGCAATGTAGTATTTTTAGTTTCTCTTCCATTCCATATGCAATGCATTAACACTCCATGATCACTGTCATCATTACCTATTAATAAGTAAAAGATATGCATATTATCTCCACTAATTTCAACTTTTAAATTTTGTATTTTAAAGTCATCAATTTGTATTTTATAGAGAATCTTTCCTACCCATTGCTTATCCTTCATGGTACAGTATTTCAATTCTCCTTTAATGTTGCTGTAGACTATATGTATTGTTTCATCTTCATCTACATACACAGCAAACCCTAGTACATCTTTATCAATAAGACTTTCTTTTGTCCATTTTCCTTCTCCATACATAATTTTATAAACTAATTCTTTATTATTATTTTCAAAAAATTTCCATATATTATTTGCATAATCAACATATATCCATGGATATATACTACTCATTTCACTCCCCCCTTTATAGAATTATATTTTTAGTAAAAACTTATTATGCCCTTCTGTAAAATAAAAAATTATTTTTCACAACTTTTATCGCTTAACATACAATATATTATAAACAATAAAAAAATTTATATTTACTATATTTTTTTGAAGAGGAGGAGAATTTATGTCCATTAACTTGAGGAATTTTTCACCACGTCCCGGTCTTGTAAATAAACAGGGACGTTTACCAGACCCTTCTGAATTAGTGTGCATTGAAGTGCCTAAAATATTTGATCAATGCTTAATAAAAAGATGTCTTGTATATGGTGAAGGCCATGACACAAATATGACAGATTGCGATTTAAGAAGCAATCCATTAACAAATCCAAAGAGATATATTAATAGTAGAGATTTTAATTTAGAATTAACTTCAGTAGATAAAATTCCACTTATAGGAAAACCAGGATTTAAAAAACTAGTTATTTCTTACAAAATTTCTTTCTATTCAGATTATATTGATGAAAATGGTGTCAATCAAAGTGAATTTTTTGAAATTAATAGAACAGATGTAATTGGGAAATTTTACTGTCCTGATTCTATAGCTCAAATTTCTGCTAGCACTATACCAGTTCAAAATGCTGAAGATTTAGATTCTAATATAATAAAACTTGAAATGGTTGCTACTGCTCTAGATGGTCAATTACTAAAAGATGAGAACTGTAACGATGTTTTAGATATTACTTTAGGATACTACATCGTTGTAAAATGCGAGCTTATTGTACAACTTTTAGTTCCTGCTTATGGCTACTGTCCAGTTCCAAAAGAGCCGTGTGAAGAAGAGCCTGAAGAAAATCCATGTGCAAGATTTGAAAAAGCTCCAATTCCTAAGTTCTATCCAGATCAAAATTTAGAGCCTTTATTCCCAGATTGCGATGACAATTATTGAAAATATAATTAGTAAAATGAAATCAATACATTATCATCACCATTCTCCTATAATAATCATATATTATATGAGAAGTATTAAAAATTACTATATATGAATTAATTTGCATATAGTAATTTCTAATTAAATTTATCTAATTAAAGGAGGGTTCATTTATGAATTCAATGTCAAAAAACTGTTGTAGTGATAACCATAAGTGTTGTAATGATAACCATAATTGTTTTAACGATAACCATAAGTGTTGTAAAAAAGAAAATAGACCATGTCCAACTATTATAAAATGTGGAACTCCTAGTGCAACTACAATTCCTGCTGGTTCAGTAGCTGGCGCAAATTTTACAGTTAGCTCTATTACTTTAAATAATTCTTGTTTATGTAACCCTATTACAAAACTAGAATTTGCAAGTAATCTTGTTGCTCCAGTTGCTTTCACAGGAATTATAAACTTCCAAGTATTTAAACTTTGTAGAGGTCAATTTGCACCTGTTCCTGTTGGACCTGCATGGACATTTGAGTTAGCAGCATTACTTTCATCACAAACATTCTCATTCTTCGTTTGTGACTGTGATTCTTGCTTTGATGATTGTTGTACCTATACTGTAGTTGCAACTGTTACTAGTGCACTTACTGTTGGTACTCTTAACATCAACAACGCAACCCTTGGCGCAATAACAACATGTAATTCAAGTAATTGTTGCTAATAATCAAATAAGAATCTAATTAGTGTGACTGACATCTTCAAATCTTGATGTATAAATTTAATGCAACTAACTCTTGATAGATTTATCTAATTAATAATTTATTTAACTGTTTGGTGGCTGTATTAGATTAGAGTTCTTAACTCAATTTGATACAGTCTATTTTAATATTTCGGTATTTTATGTATTTAATTTTAAATAATAAATTTTTTGGTACAACAAAATATAGGGTAAAAGATATTATCCATAATTTAACTTTTTATTTAATAGCTCTAAAATACTTTAATTTGGATTGACCTATTCTTTCTTAGAATAATTTCTTTTAGAGTTGTTATATTTTCAAGATATTTTTTCTTAGACATATAAAATTTTTAGCTACATGTAATTATTTATTTTTTGGGTTCCTTTTAAAGCAATTTCTTGCTAGAACATATGTATATCATATATGTTGAAGTTTTAGTTATAATCACCTAACTACCTGCAAAACAGATAATTTGTTCTATGCCTATAAGGACCTTTTACTAGTCATGCTACTAGTATACAGAATTTTATCCATTTTTGTTTTTTATACATAATTTTGTAAATTAACTCTTTATTGTTAACTCCCAAATCCTACATATTATTTGCATAATTATAAGGTTCCAAGTTGACTCTTAAAATTATCTATTCCAAAACTTGGATACCTAAAATAGTGAGACATGCTCCGAATCACTTAGAATT
>NZ_LFRG01000074.1:0-10021 GCF_001573875.1 Clostridium sp. ATCC 25772 | reverse complement strand
AATGCACCCCTCCATTCATTAATCCTAGTATAGTTCCATTCGAATTATGAGTCTACTTTTCCACGGGGGCCTATGAGTTGTCAATTGTCCTTTGTCCATTGTCGATTGTATAATGTTCTTAACCTTTAATTTTTTAAACTCGTCCATTGTCCATTGTCACTTATATAATTTGTTAAGGATTAATATTTTGAATTTAGCTTTAGTTAGATTTACAGTTTCATCTTGTGATAATAAAAACTTGATAGATAAACTTAAATAGAAGCTTGTTTACCTATACTAATTTGATGTATTGTTAATATAAAACGAATTTGATGTGTTTTTTTACGGTTTTTGTATATAATTATAATGTAGATTTTAAATTTTAAAATTTATAGTGTCGAAGATAGAAGAGTAAGACTAAATTAATATTAGGAAATTTTTTATATTTATAGTTAGGAGTTGTTTTTAATGTCTTTTGATTTTTTAGATAATAAAAATATGACAATACATTTTATAGGTATAGGTGGAGTGAGCATGAGCGGACTTGCAGAAATACTTATAAAAAATGAATACAAGGTATCCGGTTCAGATAGATCACAAAGTTATATTACAGAAAAACTAGAAAAACTAGGTGCTAAAATATTTATTGGACATAATAGTTCAAATTTAGATGGGGTAGATTTAGTTGTTTATACAGCTGCCATAGCAGAAGATAATCCAGAGCTAATAAGAGCTAAAAATGACGGAATTAAAATGCTAAACAGAGCAGAATTTTTAGGCTTGCTTATGAAAGGTCATAAATACGGCGTTGCTATATCAGGAACTCATGGAAAAACTACAACTACATCTATGATGGCCCATATTGGATTAAAAGAAAATATAGACCCTACTGTTTTAGTTGGTGGAAAATTAGATGCTATAGAGGGAAATGTAAGAGTTGGAGAAAGTGAATATTTTATAACAGAAGCTTGTGAATATAAAGAATCATTTTTGAATTTTTATCCATATATAGGTGTTATATTAAATGTTGAAGCCGACCATTTAGATTACTATAGAGATCTAGAGCACGTAAAGGAAGCTTTCAAAAAGTTTGTGGCTATAATACCTAATGATGGATATGTAGTTGTAAACGCTGATGATAAAAATGCTATAGACGTTATAAAATATGCTAAATGTAATGTAATGAGTTTCGGTATAGAAAATGGTGAATACAGAGCTAAAAATATTAAATATAATGATTTAGGTTGTGGAATTTTTGATGTTTATAAAAATGAAGAAAAATTATTTTCTATAGAATTAAACGTTCCAGGAAAACACAATGTGTTAAATGCTATGTCTGTTATTTGTAGTTCTTTAGCATTAAATATTAGTGAAGAGTCAATAGTTGAAGGATTATTTAACTTTAGGGGGACTCATAGAAGGTTTGAATTTAAGGGATGTAAAGATGGAATAAATGTTGTAGATGATTATGCACATCATCCTACAGAAATAAGAGCAACATTAGAGGCTGTAAAAAACTATCCCCATAAAGATGTTTTTGTAATCTTCCAACCACACACTTATACAAGAACAATAACTTTATTTGATGATTTTGTAAATTGCTTTAAAGGAACTAAAAATCTAATTCTTGCAGATATATATGCTGCCCGTGAAAAAGACACAGGAATAGTTAGTTCAGATAAACTAGGTGATGCTATAAGAGAAACAGGAATAGATGCTAAGAATTTTCATAGTTTCGAAGAAATAGTAGATTATTTAGAAGAAAATGCAAAAGAAGAAGATTTAATCCTAACAGTAGGTGCAGGAGATGTTTACAAAATAGGAGAAATGTTTCTTGAAAACAATTTATAAAAAATAAAATAAAAAAGGTCTATGATAAAACCATTGTTAGTTTTATCATGGACCTTTTTTATGTTTTAAATTATAGCTTTTTATAAGATTTTATACTATTTGGTATTTTCAATGCAATAAGTATAGTCAAAGCACAGGATATGATAGATTCTAAATATAAACTTTGATAAAATCCGTATATTGAGGTAACAAGCATTAATATAAAACATGTAATTTGACAGATAGCCCTAAATAAACTTTTATTGTTTTTATCTATATGTATCTACCCCTTTTTATTTAGTAATAACAATATATACAATATCTTTAATCATTTAGTAAGGATACTAATTTAATTTTTAATAAAATAATAGAAAATACTAGTAATAATATGCATTGATAAAATGATATAGTATAAAAATAACGATTAAAATAATAAATTCCAAACACTATTATTAAAGATGGTAAAGATTCTATTAAATCTTTAAATCCTAATTTTATATTTTGCTCCACTGAATAATTATTAGACCTTAACTTAGAAGGTTTATTATGAAAAATAAATATAATATTATTCAAAGATATAACACAAATACATAATATTGTAAGTGTTAAATAATAATTTATGCTAAATAACTTATTTGTAATAACAAACTGTAATAGAAAAATAGTTGACATTGTAAAAAAGGTTATTAGAAAAGATAATATATTTTTACCAACTATATAAGCTATAATATTTTTGTTTGTAATTAAGTTTTTAATATCTAAACTAATTATATAATCAGCAACAAAATTGTATCTACAAACCATTGTTAACATAGTTAAGATACCTGTTGTATACACATTTTCAAGTTGGGGAGCTTTTAAATAACATCCTATAAATAATATAATTACTCCTAAAAAAAAGAAATTATCTCTTTTTTTTCTGCTGTGAAAAATAATTTTAAACTTTCTTTAAACCAATATCTCATATAAATCTCCTTATTTGTTAATTACAATGTATACAAATATGATTACTGTTAATATTGAAAAGGATAAGTATAATATGAAAAATACTATCTATTTCTTTGATTAGAATAATCTATATTTTTAATGGGCTTAATTTTGGAAAATAATAACATGAATCCAATATGTAGTCAACTGAAAATTTACAGTTTTATAATATGTGTCTATAGTATAATAAATCTAGAAAATATAATCCTAAATTTTATGGGATACAAAACTAAAATAGGGAGTGAAAAACATGGGGATAAAAGTTTATAAGGTAAATGCTTTTACTAAGGATAGTAAAGGTGGCAATTGTGCTGGAGTTGTTTTAGATGGGGAGAAAATAAATGAATTAGAGATGCAAATTATAGCTAAAAAATTAAATTTTTCTGAAACAGCATTTGTAATACCAAAGGATAAAAGAAAAAGAAAAAATAATAAAGAAGTTTATGATTATGAGGTTAAATTTTTTACACCTACAGAAGAAGTTGAGTTATGTGGGCATGCCACAATAGCTACATTTTTCACATTGGCTAAAATGGGATTATTACCACAAAATAATGTTTCTTTAAAACAAAAAACAAAGGCTGGAATTTTAGATGTAGATGTAATTTCAAAGGATGAAATAGAGGTTGTTATGTCACAAGCTGAACCACAATTTTCAGATGAGTCTTTAAATAAAGAGATATTGTCTAAAATCTTAAATTTATGTGAAGATGAAATTGGATTTGAAAATTTAAAACCACAAATTGTTTCTACTGGTCTTAGAGATATATTAATTCCTATTAAAAATGAAGAGGATTTAAAAAATATAAAAATAGATAATGATTTATTAATAAATTATAGTAGAGAGCTAAAAGTAGTGGGAATTCATGCATTTGCAGTAGATAGTAACAATAATGAAAGATTTATTGTAAGAAACTTTGCACCAGCAGTAGGAATACCAGAAGAAAGTGCAACAGGAACATCTAATGGGGCATTACTTGCTTATTTAATTAAAAATAATTTTTATGAATTAAAGGACCATGAAGAAAAAACTATAATTTGTCGTCAAGGTATGTATATGGGGAATACAAGTGAAATTATAGCAAAAGGAAGTATATCCAATAGAAAGATAGCTATAAAAGTTGGTGGTAAATCTTATATAGAAGGTGAAGAAGAGATAGAGTTAAAACCATTAGAAATTTAATGTGATAAAAAGGGAAAGCTAGGTAATTCTAAATTACCTAGCTTTTGGGGGGTTAGATTTTGAAAAAGTTCATTTCAACTGTGTACTCATTAATTAGTATAGACAACTTTTTAGAAAAATAATCAATTTCAAAGTTACAAATTGTAGAATGTATCCCTTTATCTTTTAAAAAGTGGATAGTTCCTATGTTATTATCATCTTTACGTAGTCTTATTAAGATACTTTCTACCTCATTAAACTGAATTCTAGAGGCAATATTATCAGAATCTAGAATAAGATTTAACGTTCTATTATTTAAAGGAATAATTAAATCAATATCACATTCCCTATCTTTGAAAACTTTTATTTCAAAATCACTTACTAAATTTAAATTGTACTGTTTAAATTCATACATATATATAAACCTCATTTTAAAATTATTATTTTATTAAAAAATCTCCTTTGCTACACTTAAACATTCATCATAGGAGTTTTTAAAAGCATCTTCAAAAAAGAATAGAAAAACTTTAATAATTTTATTATATACTATAAAATTAGAAATTTATTTAACTTATAGAAAACAAGCTTATAGTTTAGTGTGAAACTGGAATCCAGTTTATTTTTAATTAAAGAGATTAAAAAACACCACAACTGATAAATAAAAAAACTATTAATATAATTTGAATATACTAATAGTTTTTTTGTATTAATATTTATTTAAATATCTTTTTTAATTTAGCAAACTTTGTTGAAGTAAAAGGAGGATATCTTAGTGGAACATCCATAGCAAAATCTTTTTTCACAATAGATTTTATATGAGAAAAAGTTTCAAAACTATTCATTCCATGATATTTTCCCATTCCGCTTTCACCAACACCTCCAAAAGGTAAATATAAAGAGGCTACATGAACTATAGTTTCATTTATACAAACTCCTCCAGAGGTTGTTCTTTGTAGTATTTTAGATATATTTTTTTCATCTTTAGAGAAAAAATATAATGCAAGTGGTTTTGGTCTATAGTTTACAACAGCAATAACTTCATCTAAAGTATCAAATTCAATTACTGGTAAAATAGGTCCAAATATTTCATCGTCCATTACAGTATTATTAAAGGTTATATCATTTAAAATTGTTGGTGATATATAAAGCTCATCACGGTCAATTTCACCACCAAATTCAATTTTACCGCAGTTTAAATATTTTACTAATCTATCAAAAGCTTTTTCATCAATTATTCTAGGATAGTCTTTTGAATTTTTAAAATCTGGTCCATAAAATTTATTAATATAATGTTTCATATATTTTATTAAATCTTCTTTTACAGAACTATGGACATATAGATAATCTGGAGCTACACAAGTTTGACCAGCATTTAAAAATTTGCCCCAAACAAGTCTTTTAGCTGTTAGTTTTAAATCAGCTGTCTTATCTACAATACAAGGACTTTTTCCGCCTAACTCAAGTGTTACAGGAGTAAGGTTTTTGGAGGCTGCTTCCATAACCACTTTTCCAACAGGAACACTACCTGTGAAGAAAATATAATCAAATTTTTGGTTTAGTAGTTCTGAATTAGCATCTCTACCACCATTAACAACAGAAATAAGTTCTCTAGGGAAATTTTCACATAAAAGTTTTGTAAGAACTTTAGATGTGTTAAGACTTTTTTGAGATGGCTTTAAAATAACTGTGTTGCCTGCAGCAATAGCACCTATTAGTGGAGCTAGTGAAAGTTGAAATGGATAGTTCCAAGGCGATATTATAAGTGTGACACCATATGGCTCTGGATAAGTAAAACATTTAGCAGGAAAATGAGCTAGTTGTGATTTTACCTTTGTAGCTTGCATCCAGTTTTTTAAGTTTTTTATAGTGTGATTAAGTTCTTCAAAAACAATGCCAAGCTCTGTTGCGTACCCTTCAAAATTAGATTTCTTTAAATCTTTATAAAGAGCGTCTAATATTAACTGCTCATTATTTTGCAAAATAACTTTTAATTTATTTAATTGAGTTAATCTAAATTGAGTAGTAAGAGTACTACCGTTAAGAAAATAATTACGTTGAATATCAACAAGTTCTTTTATATCCATAAACAAAACCTCCATTTCTAAATTACAATTCTATAAAAACATAAATTTTGCCATCAAAGTATTTGTATTCTCTCAAATAATTTAATTTTAAAATAGTCTATTTATAGAGTTTCAAGTTGACTTTTAAAACTACTTATTCCAAAACTTGAATACCTAAAATAGTGAGACATGCTCTTAATTACTTAGAATTCAACACTTCATCTTGTATGAAAATATTTTAAGAGTGTTGAATAAATTTAAATTGCAGCTTGTTTCCCTATAATATAGGATTGTAAATTAAATCTTAAACTTATTCATTTATCAAATGAGAAAACACAAATTAATATTTTTTCAATAACTAACAGGTTATTTTAGTTAAGAGTTAATAGTTCTTAACTAACTATATTTGTATTTTATATTAATAATATACCTAATAAAGTATATTATTAATATAAAATATATAATATACCTTAGAATTAAATAAATAATATCATTGAACTTATGTATATTCAAGAAAATAAAATAAATTAAGTAAAAAGCAACTTAATAAACAATAAATTTAAAATTAAAAAATTATATAGGGTTCCAAGTTGACTTTTAAAATTATCCATTCCAAAACTTGGATACCCCAAATAGTGAGACATGCTCTGAATCACTTAGAATTCAACACTATATTTTGTATGAAAATATTTTAAAGTTATTGAATAAATTTAAATTTGAGCTTGTTTCCCTATAGAGGAAAGGGAACAATAAATAAAGAATTAATAATAAAGTTACTATTAAAAATAGGAAAAGGTGTAGTATGAAAAAGATAAATGATTATAATATTTATATTAAAATTTTAGCGTTAATATTTATAGTTACTAAGTCTATACAAGGAAAAATCCCAGCGTTATATGTAGTTGCATATTTTTTACTATGTTTAATAATTAATTTTAGTGTGCATTTATTTAAAGACAATATAGAAAAATTATTATTAGTATCAGGGATTATAATATCTTTTATAATTTCAATTACAGTAATGCCATTAGCAATAATATTTTTCTTTATAAATTTAATTGAATTTTTATATTTAATTAAGTTGCCTAATGCTTTCTTGCTAATTTTAATTTGGAGTATAGTAGTATTTTTAAAAATAGATATTGATTTTTTTTCTTTGTTTATTTTTATAGCTATATATTTTATTTATTATAGAGTATATTGGGAATTAAATTTTATTAATTATGATTTACCATTAAAGATAGAGATGCAACGAAAGACTATCGACGAGTTGAATCTAAAATTAAAGAAACAAAGTAAGTATAGAAAACAGGCAATATATACTTATAAACTAAAAGAAAGAAATGAGTTATCTAAAAAAGTTCATGATAAAGTAGGCCATACTATAGCTGGAAGTCTTTTGCAGTTAGAGGCGTGTAAAATTGTATTAAACAGTGATATGGATAAAGGAAAAGAAATGATAGATGGAACTATTGGTGTATTAAGGCGAGGTATGGACGATATAAGAAAAATTTTAAGAGAAATAAATCCTACTGATGAGCAAATAGGTATAAATAGGATTAAATTAATTTTAAATGAAAAAACACAGAATACTAACTTCACATTTAATGTAATTCATAAAGGGGATGTGGAAAAGATAAGCAAAAGGCAATGGATGCTCTTTTTGGATGTTATAATGGAGAGTTCTACAAATTCATTGAAATACTCTGAAGGTAATCATATAACTGTAAAAATAGAAGTGTTTAATAAGCTAATTAAACTTCAAATAGCTGATGATGGCATAGGAAATTTAAACTTTAAAAAAGGAATAGGGTTAAATAGCATAGAACAAGAAGCGATGGAGTTAAATGGGAAATGTATAATAAATAGTTATAAAGGTTTTGAAATAATATTATTAATGCCAATAGAAACTATAGTTAGTTAATAGTAGTAACTCTTAACTAAAGTAAGCTAGAGGGGGGGAAGTTATGATTAAATTAATTATTGCAGATGATGATTTACTTATAAGAGAAAGTTTAAAAATAATATTAAGTGCAGATAAAGAATTAGATGTATTAGAGGCTTTTGAAAATGGCAAAGAAGCAGTTAATTACATTTTAACAAATAATGTTGATATAGCGCTTTTAGATGTAAGGATGCCAGTATTAAATGGAGTTGAAGCCACAAAGGAGATAACAGAAAGAACTAACACAAAAGTTGTTATACTTACAACTTTTGATGAGGATGAATATATAGATAATGCATTAAAGTTTGGGGCAAAGGGGTATATATTAAAAAATAATGCACCAAATGAAATTATAAACGCTATAAAAATGGTTCACAAAGGCAATTCTGTAATACAAGATAATGTACTAGAACGATTAAAGTGTAATTTTCAAAATAAAAGTGAAATAAAATTAGATAAAGAACTATTTACTCAAAGAGAAATAGAAATAATAAAATTAATATCACAAGGGCTTAGTAATAAAGAAATATCATCAAATTTATATATAACAGAAGGAACAGTAAAAAATTATATATCATCAATACTCAATAAAACAGAGTTGCAACATAGAACTCAAATAGCTATATATTATTTAAAAGGAAACTTATAAATATATAAGTTTTAATTCAAATTTATTAATTAAACCTTTGTTATTAGTTTTAAAAAAAATATAATTGTAGTTAGTTAAGAGTTAAAAGTTGTGGATGAAACTGTATTAATCCAGTTTCTTTCAACTTAAGGGAGTAAAAATTGAGTTTTAGAGACAAAACAAACTAAAACTATATTCAAAATGTACAGCCGTAACAAATGGGACAGGCACGACTAATGTAGTTCCATAAAATAGATAGTAGCTCTTTAAATTTAATTGCCATAAATAAAAAAAGTTAGCCAGTCCCTTAATATAGTTAAGAGTTTAGGATTAAAGTGGTAACCACTTTCTTTTTAATTTATATAAAAGTACGTTTAGCATTACTAGGAACAAAGAGAGTAGTAATAACCATAACTTTTAACTGTTAACTAGTCACTCTTAACTTTTAACTGAAAATATATAATATTTTTAAAGTGTACAGCCGTAACAAGAAGGACAGGTTCACTTAGTTGTACAACCATAAAAAACTTTAGTACTCAATAAAAATGGATAGATAAAATAAATTACAGAGCAAAGAACCAGTACTTGAGCTGCAAAGCAGCGTACCTGTTAGGTACTGGTTCTTTGTTTATTTTATTATGGGAATACAGCAATTGTGGAATCTACAATTAAGCGAAGAAAATAGCCACAAATGAACCTGTCCCACTTGTTATGGAGATAATACTGTAAGGAATTGATTGTTTAGATGTGTTGCTAAAACAGGGGATGGGGACCGACTTCGAGCAGTATTGGAGAGAAATTAAAATCAGCAAAAGTATCTAGCCAAAAGAGTAGCAAAGTAGCCAATTACGCATCTGTCCCTCTTGTTATGGATATAGAACTTTGGGTGATTGCTTTCTTAGATTTTTTAGCAAAACTAGGTTTAAAAATACGTTCAGTATTACTAGGAGCAAAGAGAGTAGTAATAACCACAATTATTAATTATTAACTCTTAACTCTTAACTAAAAAAAGTCCCTCTTGTGATGGATGTAGAACTTGATATAATCACTTATTTAGTTGATGTAAATGGTTTTTAAAAATTGACAATGGACAATTGACATTTAACAATGATGGAGGAAACTGGATCACCAGTTTCTTTTGAATTGCTAGGGACTGGCTTTGAATTTTTAGATATAAGTATAAAGCTAGGAGAGCATCTAATTTTAAGTGAAGTAAATAAATTTACCGTGCCTGTCCCATTTGTTATGGAGCTAAGATTATAATTTATTGCTTACTTAGATTTTGTTAGCAGAACTAGGTTTAAAAATACGTTGAGAATTACTAGGAACAAAGTGAGTAGTAATAACCACAACTCTCTCCTTATAGTTTAGTTTTCTTTGATTTACTCTATTTTTCTTAGAATTTCATATTAGTCATATCCTTATAT
>NZ_LFRG01000073.1:0-10127 GCF_001573875.1 Clostridium sp. ATCC 25772 | reverse complement strand
ATATCTAATAAAACTAATTAGCAAAACTGTACATAAGAATATTGGCACAATCATACAAAAAAATATTGACATTAATATAATGCGGTATTTGGATAAATTGTTTGTTTTTCCGATTGTAATATTAGTCTTGTCCCCTTACTCTGATGGAATATATACTTACCTTTAATAAATGCTAAATTTTCCATTTTGAAAAACTGCAATCCCCCAATAAGCAACCAAAATAGTAATTAAATTAATTAGTGGTAATAAACTAAATATAAATGCTCTTTTATATAATTTTAATTTAAGTAAATATATTGATATTATTATTGATATTAATATAATCACTGGAGCTGAAAAATTAGATATGAAAAGTATCCATGTATAAAAACTCTCATTTGAACCTGGAGCATCAAACATCATTGGAGAAACCATTGCTATTAATATGCTAAAAGGAAGTAGCAAGCATAGTATAATATTAATAATTCTTGTTATAATTTTAAAGATTTCATCTTCTTTTGAGTTCATAAATCCTTTACCGCCTTAAATTATTGTATATTTTGCCATTATCAAACATATCTATAATTTTAACACCACATTATTCAATTTTCAATGAACATAGTTTGTATTTTTACAATTAATTTTTATATGGCATAATAACTAAATGATGCAAAAATACCGCATATTCATTTGAATAATACGGTATTATGAATAACTTATTTAATTGTATATTGATTTCATCATTTCACAAAAAGCGCACTGCACATAATGCTTAATTTCTATGTAAACTTAACATAAGTCTTTTACGAAATATGCAACACCAAAACTCCTACCAAGTTTTTTCCCAACATTGAGTAATCTTCCATATTCAATGAACCCATTGCTTTTATGAAAATCAATGCTACCAATATTTTCTGTAGAGCTGTCAGCCAATAGCTTTTTCACCCCAATCGTTCTTGCCTTATCTTCGATTATTTTCAAGGCAAGGCTACCAGCTCCCTTGCCTGTGTATTCGTGGTGAATAAAATACATTACTTCAGCTACTTCAGAAAATGTGGACATAGCCATATGCGGTTCTAATGTACAAAAGCCAACTATTTTATTTGTAACTGTTTTTATCACGAAACTACAAAAAACATCAGGTCCTTCTAAGAAATTTAGTGAAAAATCCTCATCTACAACTTCTTCACGGTAAGCTGCGGTTGTATTTTCAATATAGTAATTCAGGATATCAGCTACTTCTTTTTGATGCTTCTTTTCTAATTTTTCAAAAATAAAATCCATAAAGTCTCCTCCTTGCAATTTTACTAATGTGTACTATAAATAATCCTCAGTTCTCTTTATTTGCCTATTATGAATTAATTATAACATATTTTGTAAATACCTCATTATTCAATTTTCAAACAACATATATTCTTTAATCCGTATTTTAATCAAAGTATGAAGCAAAATACCGCAAATTCACCTATGAATACTGCAGTATTTTAATATATTATTTATATTTACTTTTTAAGCTCCTTAGCAGATTGGAATTTATATTATATTTTTAAAAGTTCTTTTTGTTTCTTTTTACTGAATTTAGATAGCACTAGTTGATAAGACTTGTCTAATATGTCTTTTAATAATTCATCTGGTACATTTCCATTAAATTTAACCGAATTCCAATGTACTTTATTCATATAATATCCTGGTATAATATCCTCATATTGTTGTCTAAGAAAATCCCCTTCTGTTGGCTCCAATTTTAAAGTTATATAATAAGGTTCATCATTTTTATCTAAACAAATTGCCGCAAACATTTTATCTCCTAAGGAATAACGTATCCAATTCCAATCTTTCTGCAAATCTTTAGACACACCACTTTTTTTTACCAAATATTCATCTATCCATTGATATTTCATATAGTATCTTTGTCACTCCATTCTTTACATTGTTTAATGCGTTTTCCATTATCCCCTTGTTCCTTATCATATGCAAATTTATTAAGTAGTTCACATGTAAACTTCTCACAAGTTCCACAGTGTTCATTTCCTTTTGACTCGCAACATGATTTTACAGAACATTTTTCTCCCCAAAATGGTTTTTGAATATTAGCACATCCACCGCACCCCATTTGCTCTCTGTACTCACAGTCACTACACAATATTCCACATCTAGATTCTATTTTGTTAATTCCATTTTTAATCATGTTATCCTCCCTATAAAATTCTATTTATCTGTATCTCTCATACAAATAATTTTTACTTAAGATTATTTTATTATCATGAATCAATTATAACATATTTTGTAAATACCTCATTATTCAATTTTCAATCAACATATATTCTTTAATCCGTCTTTTAATCAAATTACGACGTAAAAACACTGTAAAATTTAAATTTCAATAATACAGTGTTTTAATAAATCGTTCGTCTTTTTAGTTGTTACGTTAAATAAGAATGGTGCGAATTAGTTCAACTTTATACTTCAATCATTTTGTATTATTTTCTACTGCTGCTACTGCTTCAATTTCTACCAATTGATTTGTATATCCTAATACTGTAACTCCAGATAAGGTGCTTGGAACATCATGATTACCAAACTCTTTTCTTATTGCTTCCCATGCAGTTACCAAATCTGACTGATTTTGAGATGCTACAAGAACTCTGGTATATACAACGTCTTTCAAAGTGGCCCCACCGTCCCTCAGTGCTTCCTTCAAATTCTCTACACAAAGTTTTGCCTGAAGCTCATAATCACTCAAATTGGGTACTTCTCCATCTCTATTAATGGGACATGCCCCTGCTAAAAATAATAAGTCCATTCCTGAAGGTATGCGTCCAACATAAGCATAATCTACTAGAGCTAAATTTGTAGAATGAATTAATGATATTTTTTTATTCATTTTGACCCTCTCCTTTTGTTCTAATATCTAGGACAAGAATTACAAATTCATTTTTTAAATGAATTTTATGTTCAATATCATTTTAAAGCTTCTATATTTTTTAAGAAAGATAATAATCACTTCTATATCATCTTTTACACAAAAGCTACCACACATTACAAGAGTGGTAGCTTTAGCTTATTTATCCTTTTTATATACAATTTTCTTAATACTACTATCTGAAAGGAAGAATTCCTCAGCCAGATTGCTAATTGATTGCCCACCTATATATTGGTTTAATATCTTTGCATTTCTAGCTTTTATATAATCTCGACTTTTAGATTTTTCACCCCATCTTTTTCTCTTTTCAGGAAGGGAAGGGATGTATATATATTCACCTTGAATATACTTTTGAATTTCTTTAACTAAATTATCTGGTAATATTCTATCAATTCTTACATATTTCATAAAGTTCACTTCCTTAAATTTATTATTTAATTAAGGAAACAAAGCCTGTATATGTATGAATTTATTTATGTATTGCGAACTAAAAAATACCGCATATTCACTTTTGAATAGTACGGTATTTACTTTATATTTAATTTTTATATTATAAGAATATTGCATATTAGACTATCCTATAATTATTCTTATATACCTATCTTGTTCTTCATATACTTACAGTATTCCAATGCAAGTGAATGATTCAGTACAATATTTTTGTCTGAACTATAACATGCAAGTGCTTCTTTTATTAATCTTCGATATTTACCATCAATATTTTTTATTCCCCATTCTCCACCTTCTTTTTTTGAAAGCACCAATCTATCTTGTACATACGCCAAAACTCTGCAAAGGTTCAAAATAATATAAATTGAATTATCTATTACTTCATCTTGTGAACCGGCAATATCTCTCTTAATACTATCTAAATATGCTTCTGATGGTATGTCTCCGAAAACATCATTAATTGGTCTTCCATATAGAACAATGCCCCGATTCTTAGTTATGACGAAATGGGCTGCTAAATCATGGTCTTTACCATTCATTTTTTCAATATATTCAGTTGGATTACTCTTATACCAGTTTAGATGCATATTTGAAGAATGCAAATCAAACGGAGTTGGATAAACAAAATTTTTACAATACTCACTTCTAATTATACTCATTTCTATTCCTTTTGCTGGTGCATTATCATTCAAAACAACAATAACGTCCATAAACATTTTCTTTTGAAGGTCTGTAATTGCACTTTCTACTACAAACAAAATATCCAAATCGCTTTTCGTCGGATTAAAGCATCCCATTGCAATAGACCCATGCAGATATATCCCAATCAGATTCTTCTCGAAAATACGACAACTATATTTAACTAATTCATCTAATAACTTTTTCATTTCCATTATATCCCCTCATATAAAAATAAATAATCTTTAATTCGCCATTTAATACAACTATGACTTAGCTCATAAGAAAAGTTTATCACATTTACCACTTTTCTACATTAATCTTCAATATACTTGAGATAACTTTTATTTTTTAATACCGTACTATTCAATTTTAAAAGAACAAATTTTAATACTTATTTCGCTTTATTTTCAAAATGTACATCATACCCTACTTTTATTTTTTTAAATTTAAACAAGCTATTCATTGAAAATTGATTTAGAAACTCTTATAGATTTTTGTTTAATTTTTTTGACCTAATCCAAGGACGGATTAGCCGGTGCATCAGACAAGGACGTCGCTTCTCCGGGTAGTCATAAAAATCAGATAAAAATATATTTAGAGTTTCTTTGAAAATTTCACAGATTAGCATTTTATATTTTTTCATTATTATTTTTTAACACTATAATTTTAAAATTTTTAGGCTTTTCTAAGTATTATATGATTATAAAATGCAATATTAAGATAATCTTTTATATCTGCTACTTTCATTTCAAGTTTATACATTTTTTCTTGCCAATCCTGTCCATACTTTACATCATTATTTTGTTGTAATCCCCAAAATGTTCTAACTCCAAGTGTTTTTTCAATACTAATATCCTTATCCCCTATCCACTGCTTGATGTCATTTATATCATAATAATTTACTTCTCCAAAATTCATAACTTTAACTCTTCCACCATCTAGTAAATATATAGCTTCATCTAAATTATTTTCAAAAATAGCTTTTTGCATTATCCTACCTACATGATTATGCTTTACTATGGATATTATCCCATTAGGTTTAAGAACTCGATAGAATTCTCTAAATATATCTTTTCTATCCTTTGCATATTCAAAAACATTATGACATACTATAACATCAAAAAATTCATCTTTCTGCTGTTTTAAAATTTCTATATCTCCAACTATTTGTTCATATATATTTTCATCTATTCTCATTTTTATCATATCTTTATTAGGTTCTATGGCAACTACCTCATTGTCTTTTGCTAAGTGATTTGCTGTAACGCCTAACCCACTACCAAAATCAAGAATTTTCATACCATTTTTTATAGGTATTTGCTCCCATACAATTCTATAAAATAACAACCACCATGGTTCTTTTAAATTTTCAGCATATGTTTTTAAATCATTCTTTATCATACTTCACCTTAACCTCCTTTGTGTTTAAATTTACTATCCTTGTTCTTGTATCATACTTTGATATATATATAGGTTCTCCATCACTATCAATACAATATGAAATAGGTATTGAGATTCCACAATTTCTATATGAACCATCTGCATGACTTGTTCCTAATACTATAGTTTTATATGTTCTTGCAATTTTTTTAGCTTCATTTATCCATAACTCAAATTGATCATCACTAAACATTCCTACACCAATTGGGTGGGCAATAAAATTAATTTTTGAAGTTACTTTTTTAAAATCTCTAACCCCTTTCAAAATTTCCATACATAAAATATATCCAATAGTTATGCCATTATAATTAACTACTAATGGATTACATAATTCTTCACTAACATTTGAAGATGTTTTTGATCTTTCTAAAATTTTCTCACCATAATTACTTATTATTACTGCTCTATCTTTATTATCTTTTCTGTAAGATGTAATAATTGTTGTATTATATTCTCTTGCAATATTACAAGCATTTTCTAAAGCCTTTTCATCAAATAAATATCCTTCTGGATATAAAACAACATCTATTTCTTTATTTTTTTCTATTTCTCCTTCAATTTGTTTAACTCCTCTTTCATGTATTGGTTGTCCTATTAAAATTCTCATATACATTGCCTCCACATAACAACACTATTTTTGGGTATTATTCTTGTTATATCATAGTATTTTTTCATATAATCTAAACCAGTTCAATCCATAGTTTCCAAGCCCTAAATCAACTGTATCAATATATTTAAAACCACATTTTTCATACAATCTTATAGCCGGCATATTATTTTCGTAAACATCTAATCGAATTGACTTTACCTTTGACTTAATACTATGTTCAATGGAAAAGTCAATTAATGCTTTACCTACACCACATTTCAAAAAATTTGGATGTACTACAAATGTATATATAACAAAAACATCTGAATAATCAAATTCAAAATTCCACTTAGCTTTATAATATGCAGGCTCAGGTTCATGACTTAAAATAAGTGATCCAACTATTTTGCCATTATTTTTTGCTACATAAAGATTACAATTTTTAATTCCATCAATTGCATCTTGACAAGTAGGATATATACCCTTTCTCCATCCAGGATAATTTATTTCCTTTTCTAAATAATCATTTAAATCATTATAAAGCTCTTCCAATTCATCAATATCACTTGGTTTTCCTAATTCAATAATAATATTCATATGCATATTTCTCCAATCACTAAAAGTATAAATATAGGGTTATAATATGAAGTTTATTCATTTATCAAATGTGAAAATTTTAAATTGCTAGTTAAGAGTTATTGAAAATATCTACTATTATTTATTTTTTATAAAGTTTTTATTATTAAATTATACGTCTAATTTTTAGTATTTTTTGAAGAATATTGTATATTATTTATAACATTTATATAAATATTTTTAACATTGTTCATAGTATTTTAATTTTCAACTTCTTTTTCTATACTCTCTCATATTAAATTAAATAATAGTTTAAATTACTTATATTTAATTTCCTTATCTTGCTTTTATATTTTTAACTACTGTACTAATTTTTTTTATTTATTTGATTATTTTTTGAATAAAGTATTAAAGCAAATCATAACTATTATAAAGAAACACAATCAGCTATAAAAAATTATATATTACTTTAAAATATAATTTTTATTCAACCATATTACTGGAGGTTTGTTTATGAATAGTGACAGTTTTTATAGAGATACATTTGTACTAACTATTTCAAATCTTGCTATGGCAGTTATAAGATTTATTTTTTCTATAGTTCTTTCGGACAAGCTTGGTGCAGAAGGAGTAGGACTTTATGGACTTATAATGCCTATTTATGATTTGTTTTGTTGTTTAGTTTGCGGTGGGCTTGTTGCTGCCGTTTCTAAAGAGGTTTCATCATATTATGGAACTGATTCTTATAAAAATATGAATAAAAGTGTTAGATATACATTATCTTTCATATTAGTTTGGGCAATATTTGTAACCATTATAATGTTTGCTTTGGCACCTTTTTTTAGTAAATACATTATAAAAGATATCAGAACTTTATATTCCTTATGGGTTTTATGTCCTGCACTGATATTTATAGCTCTATCATCAGTTTTAAAAGGCTATTTTTTTGGAGTTATGGAAGTTAACACACCAGCAATAATAGATATTGTAGAAAAAGCATTAAGACTTTTTGTAACACTATCTTTAATAGACTTATTTCTTCTTAAAGATATTTCAAAAACAGTAACAGCTACATACTCATCCTTTGCTATTGGAGAATTTGTTAGTTTCGTTTTATTATATATTTTCTTTAAGAAGAGTTGTAAAAAATTCGATTATTCTTTAGGAAAAGATAAACATGTAGAAAATGGTGCTCAGCTCCTTTTTAATTGTCTAGTTGTTGCGTTTCCTTTAGCTGTCAATGGGTTTCTTACCACTGCTATAAGTAGTGTATCTACTTTGCTTATACCAGGAAGGCTTGTAACAGCAGGAATGACTCATACCTTGGCACTAGAAGCTATAGGTAAGTTTTGTGGAATGACACTTAATATAATATTTTTTCCTATTGTAATAGTAATTTCTATGGCTACTATTCTAGTCCCTGACATATCTAAAAACATTACAAAAGGAAATTATTCTGCTGTAGAGTGTAGAGTGAATGAAGTAATAAAAATGTGCTTTATATTAGGAATTTCAATAATGCTTGTTTGCTTAGTAATACCTACAAATCTTGGTATGCTTTTTTATAAACGTAACGATTTAGATGCTTTCATTAAAGCTGCAGCATTTTCAGTTCCATTTTTGTATGGTTCATCCTGTACTTATGGTATCTTAAATGGGCTAGGTAAACAAAAGGCTATTCTTATAAATTCTTTAATTACAGCTGTTGTAGAGCTTATTTTAATGTACATTTTGATGGCTATACCATCTATAAATATATTTGGCTTTGCTATAGCTATATTTGTATCTTCTTTATTAGGTCTTATATTGAATATTCTAGAAATAAATAAATCTGTTCATTTATCAATTAGCATATATAAATTTTTTATAATTTGTCTTTTAACTTTAATAACAGCATTTCTTCTTAGAATTTTCAATGCTATTATTCCTAATGTTAATTTCATCATTAAAAATATCTTCTTAATTTTTATAGGTAGTGGATTATTTTTCTCATCTATATTTATAATAAGAAAAAACTCTGATTCTTGTAAAAATCTATGAAAATAACCACTCAGAAAATGAGTGGTTATTTTATACTTGATTATGTTTTAAAATACTGTTGAAAATACATGAATAATTAAAGGAAGCCATTCGACCTCACTTAATTCAAATTACAAGAACAGTTATGGTATTTATAATAAACTTCTATATTTTCTATAATAAAAATAACTATCACTTTCCATGTTAGGTTGCTTATGCTCAATAGGTGTTCGTTTTTCAAATAATTCAAAACCACATTTTTTTGCAAGATTGCAAGAAGGTGTATTTGCACAATCAATAATCAAAATAAGATACTTTATCTCTGACATACTAAAACACCAATTGACTAAAGCATTTACTGCTTCTTCTGTGTATCCCTTTCTCTGATATTTTTCTGACATAAAATAGGCTACTTCAACTTCATTCAATGTATCTTCCAATCCCATGCCAACCATTCCTATCATCTCATCTGTATCAGTTAATGCGATTACATATCTTTTGTTTTCATAGATATTTGTTGAACTTTTTTTACTTTGGTGCCAATCAATGTATTCAAAATAAGATTGTGGTGAATTGCTATTTTCCGCCCAATCAGGCATAAAACGAAGAATATTCTTTTCTCTAACAATCTTATATTATCATTTATACTATTCTCATGTTATTCTTATCCCGTTGCCAAAACATTATAAAACTTTATAAAGCTTGTTTAATTCCCTATTCAACGTGTCCCATTTTGCTAAGAGCTACTTTGGTTTGATATAACACTCCAAGGGCTTAACTTCCCATACAACGCATGGTACACCTCAGTCATAATTGTTTAAGTAATTATGCTGAATATCTACTAAGATTTATACTTGCATTATAATCTCTATCTATAACACAACCACACTCTTCGCAGATATAAGTTCTTTCAGATAATGAAAGTTTAGTCTTTACATGTCCACATTCACTACAAGTCTTTGAAGATGGATACCATTTATCAGCTTCTACAAACTCTATTCCATATAACTCACATTTATATTGCATTTGCCTTTTAAACTCATACAAACATTGTTCTGCAATAGCTTTTGATAAATGTTTATTCTTCATTATTCCCTTGATATTAAGTGTTTCCATAACTACTCTTGATGGCTTGGTTTTCACTATCTTATTAGTAGCTTGGTGTAAGTGATTATCTCTTATATTTGCCAATCTCCTATGAAGTAATCTTATTTGCCTTTCAAGTTTTGCAATGTTCTTAGTTTTGACAAACTCCCTTCCTTTTTTATTTTTTTCATATTTTCTTGAACATTGTCTTTGCTTTCTTTTTAAAGTCTTTTTTAACTTTTTAATTACTTTAGTTTTATTAATATTTTTAAAGGACATTCCATTGGAGCATATAGCTAAGTCCTTGACTCCAACATCTATGCCTATACTTTCATCAGTTAGTTCTACTAATAGTTTTTCTTTTTCAATACCAACTGCTATAAA
>NZ_LFRG01000072.1:0-10064 GCF_001573875.1 Clostridium sp. ATCC 25772 | reverse complement strand
AAAAATAGTGAGGAAATGCTTTTCGATTATGCACTTCCCCCTACTTTGGAATAAATTAGCTTAGCTTTACGCACATGGGGTTCCAAGTTGACTCTTAAAATTATCCATTCCAAAACTTGGATACCTAAAATAGTGAGACATGCTCCGAATCACTTAGAATTCAACACTGCATATTGTATGAAAATATTTTAAAGTTATTAAATAAATTTAAATTGGAGCTTGTTTCCTTATATTTTTAAATATAAAAAGCATATTCTCTAATCCTAAAGGATTATAAAATATGCTTTTTATATAAAATAATTTTAATTTTAATTATTTTACAACTATTCCATTATTATTTAAATAGTCATCAGAAATTATTGTTGAAGATCCTAATATATAAGTATCATTTATTTTTTCATAATTATTTCCTATAGCATCTATAATTGTATAATTTGTTGTATTACTTGTATCACCTAATATAATTATATTTCCTTCTTTAGCTGCTAACGGTGCTACTGATAATGCATCTGGATAATTATTTCCAACTGCAACATATACTTTTGAGAAATCTATACTATTTGAAAATGTTGAAATTACATTTTTATTAGTTTCATATCTATTATTTCCATTAATTCTTGTTGCATTTGGTAATTGCTTTACAAGTT
Source organism: Clostridium sp. ATCC 25772 (assembly GCF_001573875.1). Classification (NCBI taxonomy): domain Bacteria; kingdom Bacillati; phylum Bacillota; class Clostridia; order Eubacteriales; family Clostridiaceae; genus Clostridium; species Clostridium sp. ATCC 25772. Next base: position 9,417 of record NZ_LFRG01000072.1, on the reverse strand, counting down.
CATCTGAAATAACAGTAGTTCCTCCAACTACATATGATTTAGTAAATTTTTTATTCTCTATAAAAGATTTTACATTACTGTCTAGTGAAGATTTTTCTGTTAATATTATAGGCATATTATTAGTAGCCGCTATTGATGCTATTGATAATGCATCTGGATAATTTAATCCATTAGCTACTGTTACAGCACCATTGTTATCTATTTTATTACCTACTAGAACAGATGTTTCATATCTAGTAACTCCACCTAATCTTTCTATATCTATCCCCATAGATTTTATGCTTTGCTCAACGTCTTTAGATATTACAGTTTCCCCTCCAATTATAAATACTTTTTTAGTATCTAATCTTGTAAGTTCGTCTTTAAGTCCTTGTTCAAAGCTATTTTTTCTTGTTAATAATATAGGTGCTGAGCATTGTTTTGCAAGAGGTACTGCACAAAGTGCATCTGGATAATCTTCGCCACTTGCTAGCACAACATTAGCTCCCTGTCCATCTTTCCATCCTTGTTTGGAAACTTCATAGGATGTTGCATATCTATCACTACCAAATAATCTATGTCCATTTATTCCTTTAATTACTTTTACATTTGAATAAGCTTTAAATCCACCGCTTTCTGTTGTAGCTGTTATTACTGCTTCACCTTCTGATATAGCCTTAACATTTCCATTACTATCAACAGTAGCTATATTAATATCGCTACTTGTCCACGTAACGTTCTTATCACTTGCATTTGCAGGTTGAACATTTGCAGTTATTTTTTTATTATAACCTTCAATTAAATATAAATCTTTATCACTTAAAGTTATGCCTTCAGTTGGCACTGGATTTCCAGGAGTTAAATTAAAGTAATTAATTATACTATCATATAAAGCTTGTGCACATATTTCTCTATATTCAGGAGTTTTCATTTTAACTTCAATTGTAGGATTATTTATAAAATCTAACTCTGCTAAAATTGCAGGCATATAAGTTTCTCTTAGTACACAGTAATTAAAAGTTTTAACTCCTCTATCTACAGAACCAAGATTGTTTACTAAACTATTTTGAACTTTTGTCGCTAAATCTCTTGCCTCATCAATTCCCGGTCCAAAACTATCATGTATATAAGTCTCAGTTCCCTTTACATTTGAAGTTATTGAAGAATTATTATGTATTGAAACAAATATATCCCCACCAAACTTATTTCCCATATTAGCTCTTGCCATTAAATCTTCTCTTTCAGTTGGTCCTAACTCAACATCAGTTGTTCTACTCATTTCTACAATTATGCCTTTAGCTTCTAATTTTGATCTTAGCCTTAATCCGACATCTAAAGTCATTTCTTTTTCATTATATCCAGTTGGTCCTATTGCTCCTGAATCTGTTCCACCATGTCCTGGATCTACAAAAACTTTTAACTTACCACTTGCAGCTCTCAGTTTTGGATTATCATTTAACCTCGGAAAATTAGTAATTAAATTATTTTTATTATAATCCTTTATTATTATGGTAAAAACAACCTTAGCATCTCCTACTATGCAATAAATCTTTGCCGTACCATTTTGTTTTGCTGTAACATTTCCAACAGCATCTACAACTACCATATCACTATCTGAACTTAACCAAATAAATTCATCTTTTTCATCTCCACCTAATGATATAACATGATCTCTAAGGCTTATAGTTTCCCCAATTTCCAATCCTAACGGCTCTGTTGTTACCTCATAATTATCATTATATTTGCTGATTTCAGTTTCAAATTCATAATAATGATTCTCTTTTGCAATTGCTACTGTTGAAAATATAGAACCAATTATTAAAGTTAAAACTACTGATAATACTGAAGCTTTTTTTAACTTTTTATAGTTTAATTTTTCTCTAATCTTCAAATTATCCCCCCCTTTAATTAAATACCCTTAAATTTTAAAATGGATAATAATAATGGATAATAATATTTGTATTCGTCATCTTTTTGTAAAACCCTTTATTTTAAACCATTTTATTACAAAATATAGTGTTTTATCCTAATTTAAATAAATAAAAAGGCATACCCTTTAAACTTATAGGATATACCTTTTTATATGAAAATAGCTTTAAATTAAATTATTTAACAGCTATTCCATTATTATTTAGATAACCATCAGAAATCATAGATGAAGAACCTAATATATAAGCATTATTTACTTTATTATAATTACTTCCCAAAGCATTTATAATTGTGTTATTTGTTGTATTACTTGTATCACTTAATATAACTATATTTCCGTCTTTAGCAGCTAACGGCGCTACTGATAATGCATCTGGATAATTATTTCCAACTGCAATATACACTTTTGAGAAATCTATACTATTTGAAAATGTTGAAATTACATTTTTATTAGTTTCATATCTATCATTTCCACTAATTCTTGTTGCATTTGGTAATTGTTTTATAAGTTCATCTGAAATAACAGTAGTTCCTCCAACTACATATGATTTAGTAAATCCTTTATCTTTTATAAAAGATTTTACACTATCATTTAGTGAAGACTTATCTGTTAATAATATAGGCATATTTTTATTTGCTGCTATTGCCGCTATTGACAACGCATCTGGGTAATTTAGACCATTAGCTATTGTTACCTCTCCATTACTATCTATTTTATTACCTACTAAAACAGATGTTTCATATCTAGTATCTCCACCTAATCTTTCCACATCTATACCCATATCTTTTATGCTCTGCTCAACGCTTTTAGATATTACAGTTTCCCCTCCAATTATAAATACTTTTTTAGTATCTAATCTTGTAAGTTCATCTTTAAGTCCTTGTTCAACGCTATTTTTTCTTGTTAATAATATAGGTGCTGAATATTTTCTTGCAAGAGGTACTGCACAAAGTGCATCTGGGTAATCTTCTCCACTTGCTAAAACAACATTAGCTCCTTGTCCATCTTTCCATCCTTGTTTAGAAATTTCAAAAGATGTTTCATATCTATCACTACCAAATAATCTATGTCCATTTATTCCTTTAATTACTTTTACATTTGTAGAAGCTTTAAATCCACCATTTTCTGTTGTAGCTGTTATTACTGCTTCGCCTTCTGCTATAGCCTTAACCTTTCCATTACTATCAACAGTTGCTATATTATTATCACTGCTTGTCCATGTAACGTTCTTATTACTTGCATTAGCAGGCTGAACATTAGCAGTTACTATTTTAGTATAACCTTCAGTTAAATATATATCATTATCACTTAAATTTATACCTTGAACTGGTATTGGATTTCCAGGAGTTAAATCAAAATAATTAATTATACCATCATATAATGCCTGTGCGCACATTTCTCTGTATTCAGGAGTTTTCATTTTAGCTTCAATTGTAGGATTACTTATAAAATCTAATTCTGCTAAAATTGCAGGCATAGATGTTTCTCTTAAAACAGCAAAATCTGCAGTTTTAACTTTTCTATCTACAGAATTAAGTTTACTTATTAAATTATTTTGAACTTTTGTTGCTAAATCTCTTGCTTCATCAATTCCAGGTCCAAAACTATCATGTATAAAAGTCTCTGTTCCTAATGCTGCAGGAGTTGCTGAGTTATTATGTATTGAAACAAATATATCTGCACCAAATGAATTTCCCATATTAGCTCTTGCCATTAAATCTTCTGTTTCATTTGCACCTAAAGCAACATCAGTAGTTCTACTCATTTGTACAATTATACCTTCAGCTTCTAATTTTGACTTTAATCTTAATCCAACATCTAAAGCCATTTGTTTTTCTTGATAGCCAGTCGGTCCTGTTGCACCAGGATCTACTCCTCCATGTCCCGGATCTACAAAAACTTTTAACTTACCACTTGCAGCTCGCAACTTTGGATTGTCATTTAGTTTTGGGAAATTAGTAATTATATTGTTTTTGCTATAGTCTTTTATTATTATAGTAAAAACAAAATTAATTCCCTCTGACACTCCATAAATTTTCACTGTACCATTTTGTTTTGCTGTAACATTTCCCACAGCATCTACAACTGCCATATCACTATCTGAACTTAACCAAATAAATTCACCATTCTCATCTCCACCTAATGATACAACATATTTCATAAGGCTTGTACTTTCTCCAACCTCTAAGCCTAATGGTTCTGTACTAACCTTATAATTTTCACTATACTTGCTAATTTCTTTTTCAAAATCATAAGAATTATCATCTATTGCTAAAGCCATAGATGGAATAATAGCTGCAACAATAAATGTTAATACAAGTATTAATGATGAAAATCTTTTTACTTTTAAATATTTTAAAAGTTTTTTATTCTCCACAAATATCTCCTCCTTTTAATTTTAATAGTTAAATAAAAAAATTGAAAATTAAACTCATTATCATTTTAAAAATAAAATAATTTTCATAAGTATTTTCAAATTAAATTAATTATATAACATATATCGTAAAAAATCCAAATTATTTTACATATTTTTTCTATTATTGATTAAATATGATATATTATCTATATATTAAAATATTATTTTAGATATGAACAATTGTTAGAATGTTAAAATAATTAGTTGATTATATTCATATGATTTCATATTATATATATATCATAGTATATAGAGGTGATTTCATGCCAAATCTTGACCCCAATAATTATACAAGATATCAGGAAGAAAAAAATAAGCATAATACAAATGGATTAGATAAAAAACTCAATTCTTTACCAATAAAAACTACTATAATATCTGCTTCAATTATATTTCTAATATATTTATTTCTACTTTTCTTTATAAATTAGAAGACACAGTCTCAAAATAAAATCATACTTTTATTTTGAGACTGATATAGGGAAACAAGCTCGAATTTAAATTTATTCAATAACTTTAAAGTATTTTTATACAAAATGTAGTGTTGAATTCTAAGCGATTCAGAGCATGTCTCACTATTTGGGGTATCCAAGTTTTGGAATAGATAATTTTAAAAGTGAACTTGGAACCCTATATAGGGAAACAAGCTCAAATTTAAGTTTATTCAACACTCTTAAAATATTTTTACACAAGATATAGTGTTGAATTCTAAGTGATTCGGAGCATGTCTCACTATTTGGGGTATCCAAGTTTTGAAATGGATAACTTTATGAGTCAACTTGGAACACTATATAATATTCTAAACTTATGCATTTATCAAGTGAGAAAATTTAAGATTAAACAGCTTAGTTAATAGTTCTTAACTTTTAACTAACTATAGTTATACTTATTTTTTCTTAACTGATAACAAAAATTTGGTATATAGCTTTAAATCTAAAATTGTTTTCCTATATACAATAATTAGAATTTGAACTTATTTACTTCTCCCATCATATCTAATGATTTAGTTGTTAACATTTGCGCACTTCCTGCCACTTCTGTACTTGAATTATTTAGTTCTTCTACAGAAGCAGAAATCTCCTCTGAAGAAGCTGATATTTCTTGTGATATAGCTGATATTTCTTCAATTGTATTAATTATATTGTTTTTATTTTCACTTATACCATCAAAAGAAGTGTTTATATCAGTTATCTTTGGAACTATATATTCAACCAATGCTGAAATTTCCTCAAAGGATTCCATTGATATTTCAACATTATCTTGTTGTTTTTCCAAATCACCATTTATTAATACAGTTTTATTTACTATTTCTTTAGTATTCAATAGTAATTTATTTATTATTCTATATATATTTGCAGAAGATTCTTTGCTTTTTTCAGCAAGTTTTTTTATTTCATCTGCTACAACCGCAAATCCTTTTCCTGATTCACCAGCTCTAGCTGCTTCAATTGCTGCATTCAATGCTAATAAATTTGTTTGTTCTGCAATACTATTTATTAAATCAATAATTTCGTTAACTGTTTTTATATCACTATCCATCGATGATATATTGATACTAAAATTTTTAAATTCTTCATTAAAATTTTTCATAGATGAAACAACAAAATTCATATCCTTTGTACTTTTTCCAGAACTTTCTTTTATGTTTAATGCCATATCATTTATGCTCTTAATATGCTTAGTTATTTCATTTATATCTAAACTAAAATCCTCTAACTTATTAACTATACCTGTTAAATCATTAGATTGTTTAGTTGTTCCTCTTGTAACTTCTATTATAGCTTCCGATATGTTAGTCGTTAGTGCCGCAACCTCTTCAGATATAGATGCTAAATTTGATGCACTACAGTCTATTTCTTCCCCTGAATTTTTTATTTCCTTTACCATTGATGATATTGAATTTTGAGTATATATCATAGTTTTACATATATCTCCAACTTCATCATTATTATTTAAATACTTCTTTTCAATTTCTCTAGTAAAATCACCTTTTGAAAGTCCTAACATGTGATTTTTTATTTTTATAAGTCCTTCTGTTATTCTATTGCTAAATATTATTACAAATATTGAAAATAAAATTATTATCATTAAAACTATTCCTATTATAGTATTTTTAAGACTGTTTAATCCATCTAATAAATCATCTTTATGTATAGCTACCCCTAAGGACCATTCTGTTCCCTCTATGGGACAATAAGCCATATACTTTCTATTACCTTCATATGTATATTCTCCTATACCGGTTTCATTTTGAATCATTTTATTTTCTAATACTATTAATTCTTTTGTATTTGGATCATCACTTCCATCTACAATTAAATTTTCTTGTCTATCAACTATTTCTTGAAATTTCGATGCTATTATTGTACCATCTTTATGAATTATAAAACTCTCACCGGTATTTAAAAATGTTATTTCATTTATTATATCACTTAAATAAGCAGCTGATTTTATACCAACTACAATTTCATCTATTCTATCATTTTCTTTTCTTGGTGCTGATATAGAAGCTATTAATCCACCATTTATCTCACTTTTATAAGGCTTAGATAAAATTCTTTCTCCTGCTATACTCCTTTTAAAAAACTCTTCATTACTAATATTTTCTTTTTTTCCATCATTATAAATAATATTGCCAGATTTATCTGCAATTCCTATTCTTAAATAATTTTCTTTTTTAGCTATATAATCTAAAAATTTTAATCTTTCATCTATTTTTAAACTACTATTTAATGCATCGCTATTAGCAGTGCTATCTAGTGATGAACTTAAAGATAGAGCTTGATTACCTACATCACTTGATGCTATTCTGCTCATTTCTTTCATAAGGTTAGTTGTACTAGATATTAGCGTATTTTTTGATGATAAAAAAGAAAAACACCCTAAAGATATTCCTATAGCTACTACCATAACTAAAGTTATAATTAATAATTTAGTTCTTATACTTTTTAAACTAATTTTCTTTAATCTCATATAAAATTCTTCTCCTTAATATATACAATTTAATTTTTACAGAAATAACTTGCATATACTACATTTCGTGTAAATTTGATATATACTTTACACATTTTACATAAAAATATAATATTTTTATATAAAATAATTCTTTTTTTAATTTAAATTAATTTTAATTAAAAAAATAAAAAAATAAAAAGCATCTATTTTATCTTGATGCTTTTAAAACTTTTCATATTTATATACGTTACATATCTTATAATTTATATGCAAAATATTAAATTTATTACATATTATTTTTCAGTATATAAAAATTGAAATAAGGGAGCACTATTTATTTTCGAAACTCCCCTATTGCCCATTTTTTCAAATAGATCTATCTCCTCTACATAGGCTTAATAGTTAACTAATATAAATTAATAAATCCCTATTAACCAATTCGCTTAAAATTAAAACTATTAAAACTTGTCTTCTACATCATCATAAACCTTAAGATTTTAATTATAATAATCTAACTTAATGTTAAATATGAATTGTTTTGTAATTTATTAATTTCATTCTTTAATAAACATCTAACTTTCATTAAATCTTTAACCTATTTTTAATATAAGTCTATCTATTTTAAACTGCACATTGCAGTAATATAATTTAGTCAAGCTTTTGAATAAACAATTTTAAAATTCAACTTGATATCTTATACAAAGTTAGATATTTATATGACAATTAAATGCAAAATATGCAACCCTATTAAATTATAGGAATTTAGTTAAACTTTTTTAATACCTATTCTAAAAATAATATAACATCGATGTTTTATTATGATTCTAATATATGTTTTCATAGACTATTTTATTACAATTATTTTTTATTATTTATATATGAAATAAATTTATTAATATCTTCACATTCTCCAAATTCAATCACAAAGGATTGTATTTTGCCCTTTAAAAATATTCTATAACCTAGTTTTTCTTCTGACACTTCTACATCCTCTATAACATTATATTCAATAATATCCTTGTATATTTTTAAAAATCTTTTGCTTATAAATCTAATTTTTTTATTTGTTGCAATTACTAAGCCTGCTCTAACGGTATTTTTCCCATTAATGTGTTTTTCCAAAGCTCCACTTACTATAGAAATTATTTCTTCATCTTTTTCAAAATCATCTTTTGCTAAGTTTATTAAAATATCTTTTGATGCCATATTCCCACCCCTATAATAAATCTTATTTCTTTTTAAAACTAGTTATGAAATATTTTATTTCATCTATTATTCCTTTTAATGTATATTGTAAGCTTTTTTTATTTAAATCACAACCACTTTTCCCATATACATCAGCATATTTTAATATAGAAGCTATATCTAAAATTTTGTTATAAATCCCTTCTTCTTCTGCATTAAATATTTCCTCTCTATCAACTATATGATATAAATAGTTGTATGATTTCTGCAAGTATGGGATATCCTTTAAATTTTCCACATTATCCAAAACTTCTAAAATGTAAACTGCACAAGCAATTGCATCTATTTCTCTAAATACACACCAATATTGAAATCCATTAATTATAAAATCTTCATTAATATTATTTATTTTTCTTTTTATGTATTTATAACTCTTTATGCTATCATTTGTTCTTAAAAATTTATCATAACTCATTTTATCACCCTTAAGCTATTTTTATAATGTATTTTAAACTAAATAAATATATTTATTCTCTATATATTTAATTTTATAAAATTTTTATTTTTAAAATCAAAAAAGCCGTAGTATAATTACTACGACTTGGTGGCTCACCGGGGAATCGAACCCCGGACACCATGATTAAAAGTCATGTGCTCTACCAACTGAGCTAGTGAACCATGTTACCTGGCAACAACCTACCCTCCCACACAGTCTCCCGTGCAGTACTCTCAGCGTTATAAGGCTTAACCGACCTGTTCGGAATGGAAAGGAGTGTTACCCTTAAAACTATAATTACCAGATAAATACATACATCAAACAATATTAAAAATCCACTGTTGACATTAACGGATATTATTTAATTAAAAATTTTAATATTGTTCTCTGAAAATTGCACAGTGATTATATTAGGTCAAGCCCTCGACTTATTAGTATGAGTCAGCTGAACATGTT
>NZ_LFRG01000071.1:0-10144 GCF_001573875.1 Clostridium sp. ATCC 25772 | reverse complement strand
TCATAGTTTTTTTGATATTATTATATCTAAAATTTAAATCTTTTGCACTAATTAGTTTTCAGACACACCCTAATAAAAATAAACAAGTAATATAAAATAATAAATAACTGTCACCATAAGTATTATAAGTAATTAGGGTAGTTAAAAATATTTAATGAGTGTCACTTATAATAATAATAAATAAAAGAATTAGTTATATAATAAAACACAGGCTTGTCCATTTTATTAATATTATTTATTATAAAATTATTAAAAAAATTTTATGAATACCATTTTTGTTTTATTTAATTTTAAAAATTAAAAATTTATAAAATTTTCAAAGAGCATTTTATATTTATTGTTAGTTAGAACTAGATCAATTGCTTTGTTGCCAAGTTGTGATACTCTACTAGAAGTTAGGTTACCTAAAATTGTAGCTATTTCTTTGCATGTTTTTCCACAAAGTGCTGTTGCAAGTAAAGAAATCATTGCTCTTGCATTTTGATTTCTACTTCTATTTTTAATGAAAATTTCATTTGGATTTAAATTTTCTTCTTTGGCTACAAAATTAGTAATTTCTTTTATTGATAATTCAGGTTTTAATATGCCTTTTTCATTAGTAAATTCTTCATCTTTAATTTTAAATTTTAATTTTATATCTTTAAAGTTTGATACTTGTTGGTTCATTGTAGCTTCAAATACTTCTTTATATTCTTTTCTAGCTTTTCCTTTATTTTTACACATTATTTCTAGTATCATATCAACATCTAAAACATTAAATTCATCTTTGTCTCCTAAATAAACACGCATACTTGAAAATACATAGTCTTGTGGTCGTTCTGAAAATCTTGGTAAATCTTTTGGGTTTCTATGAATATACATAGAAGCATTTATTAAATACTCATCGGTAGTAATCATTTCACTTTTAAATCTTTCCTTGCATAGTCTAGAGTCTAAATCATATTTTTTATTATAAAATTTAACATATCTTAAATTTAAACTTTTCATTATTACAGAAATATCCTGATTCTGTGAGTCTATAAGTAGATGTGCATGATTATCCATTAAACAAAATGCATATAATTTGAATGGATACTTTAATTGACTTTCTTTTAGTTTAATCATAAACATATTTTTATCATTATCACAATTAAATAATAACCTGTCCTTCACACTTTTTATAACAATATGGTATATGGCATGAGGTGCTTTTTCTCTTGCATATCTTCCCACTTTAATACACTCCTTAAATATCTATTTTATGTCATAAATAACATAAGAATCTTATACGGCTTTAAATTGATAAATAAAGCTTGTTTTATTATGAGTATTGACAGTATAGATATTTTTAATCGAGAGTGATAACTTGAATAAAAATTTAAAAATCTATATATGGTTAATTTCTTTTAAATTAAAAGAAAGTTTGTTAAAATAGATGGATGTACTGTTTTATAGAGAGTAATTTAAATTATAAAAATAAATAATTGTTTCACTATGGAATAGAATAAATAAGTTATAATTGAAAAAATAAAGGGAATAATCAATTTAAGCATTTATATAAAATTCAATGCACAGTTATTTAATGTGTATTTAGGAAAGGTGATTTTATGGGCAAAAATAATATATTGAATTGTACTGTTGAAAAGAATAAGGAGTATATAATAAAAATAGAGAATAGTGGTCATCAAGGTGAAGGTGTTGGAAAAATAGATAATTTTACTGTTTTTGTTGAAGGAGCTTTAAAAGATGAAACAGTAAAAATTAAATTAATAAAAATTAATAAGAATTATGGTGTAGGAAAGCTTATAGAAGTTCTGTCTTCATCTGAATCAAGAACTGAACCAGTCTGTAGTACATATAAAAGATGCGGTGGTTGTAATCTTCAACATAGTACATATGAAACTCAATTAAGTTTCAAAACTGAAAGAGTAAGAGATGTTATTAAAAGAATTGGTAAGTTAGAAGATGTGAAAATACATAATACTATAGGTATGGAAACCCCATATAACTATAGAAATAAAGTTCAACTTCCAGTAGGAAAGAATAAAGATGGTGAAATCGTTGTTGGATTCTATGCCCCAAGAAGTCATGACATAATAAATATGGAATGTTGTTACATACAAGATGAAGTTGGAGATAAGGTTATAAAAGTAGTAAAAGAATGGATGAAAAAATTTAATATAGAAACTTATGATGAAAAAACGAATAGTGGAATAGTTAGACATATAATGATTAGAAAAGGATTTAAGACTGAAGAAGTAATGGTAGTTGTAGTTACTAATGGAAATAGTATTCCATATTCAGAAGAATTGGTTAGTATGTTAAAAGATAATATTGAAGGAATAGATAGTATCATACAAAACATAAATAATAAGCAAACTAATGTAATACTAGGTCAAAAGTGTAAAACTTTGTATGGAAAAGATACTATAACTGATTTTATAGGAGAATTTAAGTTCAATATATCTCCATTATCATTTTTTCAAGTAAATTCAATACAAACAGAAGTTCTATATAATAAAGCTTTAGAATATGCCGATTTACAAGGAGATGAAATTGTATTTGATGCTTACTGCGGAACTGGAACAATTTCATTATTCTTATCACAAAATGCTAAAAAAGTTTATGGGGTAGAGATAATACCTCAAGCTATACAAAATGCTATAAAAAATGCAGAAGAAAATAATGTTACAAATACAGAGTTTATAGTGGGGGAAGCTGAAAATGAGATTCCTAAATTAATAGAAAAAGGAATTAAAGCAGATGTAGTAGTTGTTGATCCACCAAGAAAGGGATGTGAAGAAAGTTTATTACATTCAATAGCTAAAATGTCACCAAAAAAAATAGTTTATGTATCTTGTGACCCAGCAACATTAGCAAGAGATTTAAATATATTACAACAACTAGGATATAAAACTTTAGAAATACAACCAGTAGATATGTTTCCACAAACTGCTCATGTTGAAACTGTGGTTAAATTAGAAAAAGCTAAACTAGTGAATTTATAAGGTTAAATAAAACATAAAGGGATATTTTTATCAAATTGCCACCATAATTTTATATATGGTGGCAATTTATTTTTTAAAATCTGTCAACACTATTACAGGAAAATTCAGGTGTTAAATGTGTATAAGTGTACCTGTTTGTTGATAAATTACTATGACACCTTATAGTTTTAGTTATTTCTTGTGTATGTAAAATACTTTACTTTTAATATAAGTAATGTAATAATAGTATGAGAAAAACTAAAAAGGAAATTTATTGAATAACGGTATGCTAATGATTTTGAAAGTTTAACTGACTTGTTATATGAATATGCACTTAAAAACGGTGATGTCGACTAAAACACAGTTATTTCTTCTATATTGGCTGGAGGAATGTCTATGTGAAAGAGACTATGAAAATCATTGATAATGGCAGATATTGCGTAAATTAGTATGAGGTGAAACTTGAAAACTCTTTATAACTTGGCATGAATTCAATAAAATTTAAAAGTAAATAGATTTTTATATTGGTATTGAGTAATAGATAGCAAATAAAATGTAATTGAAACCATAACAATGACCTTCTTTCGTAGATATTTGCTTTGTGATGATTTCATTATATACGAAAATAGGGGATCATTATTTTTTGTTTTGAAAAATGACATAACTTTTGAAAATGTTAAATTTTAAATAAGAAACAGGTATGTCAGACTTGACACTACCTTGAATTTGTAGGGGGAATGAATATGAAAGCAAGAAAATTATTGGATGCATTATTGGTAGCCGAAAAGCTGAAAGATACAACACGCCATTGCTATACTTCAAAAGGCAGACACGAGAGTGTTGCAGAACATAGTTGGATGATGACTTTGATGGCTTTCTTTATGAGAGATGAGTTCCCTGAGGTTGATATGGATAAGGTTATCAGAATGTGTATTATTCATGACTTGGGAGAATGTTTTACTGGAGATATTCCTACTTTTGAAAAAAACCTAGACCACGAACTGAACGAAGAAAAGCTACTGTATAGTTGGGTTAATTCCTTGCCAGAGAAATATGCAGTAGAAATGCGAGAACTTTATGAGGAAATGGCAGAGCGTAAAACAGCTGAAGCACAGATTTATAAAGCCATTGATGGACTTGAAGCATTGATTCAGCACAATGTGTCTGACTTGTCTACTTGGATTCCGAAAGAATTTGAACTCAATCTAACTTACGCAGATGATAAGGTTGCATTCTCTGATTATTTGAAATCTTTAAGACAAGCTGTTCGTGAAGATACCATTAAAAAAATTGATGAAGAAAATTAAAACTTTGCTATAAATATTAGGTTTACTGATATTTATGGAGGCAGCGGCTGTTTGTAACAAAGGAAGAAGCGATAGTAAGTATTTCGTATAAGGAAGAAAAAGAAGTAGAACTCCGTACGAGTATTGATATTAATAATAGGGACATGTACATAGTTCAATATCGTTAACACATTAGTAGTGTTACTTTTATTTTTGTTATATTTGCCATTCTTTACTGGTTCAACATGAATGGTTAGTAAAGAATTGAAAAGAAACGCAATAAAGAACATGAATAGGTTTAATTTTAAAATCAATCACATTTTTTCTGTTACACTATTCTAAATGTAAACGGGAAACATTAATTTCTGTTAAACAAATCAATATTTCCATTATCAAAGAGACAGACGCATAGACGAAGAGCCTATAATACACAGTAATAAATGTGGTTATCCGCTCTTTGTATTATGTAGATTTTAACAGTAAAATAACAATAGCTATGAAAGGAATTAAATAATGAATAAAAAAAGTTTTTTAAATATTGTTACAATAGTGGCATTAAGCATTACTATATTTACAGGGTGTGGAAATAGAACAGCTACAGCACCAGTGAACTTAAGCGACTTACAAACAGATATCAGCACTTTTGCTGTATCAAAAAATGTACAGGTTGTAGGACTTGGAGAAGCAAGCCACGGTGCAAAAGAATACCATCAGATGAAAGCAGAAGTATTCAAAGCATTGGTTGAAAACAATGAGAGTCGAACATTCATTATTGAAGGTGACTTTGGAGGAGCATTAAAGGTAGATTCTTATATTCATGGGGGCAAGGGAACAGCTGAAGATGTTGTTGGAGAAATTGGATTTAATATTTATCGTACGCATGAAATGGCTAGCTTGGTAGAGTGGATGCGTTCCTATAATGAAACTGCCCAAGATGGAAAAGACTTGCACTTTTATGGAATGGATATACAGAGATATGATAACAATAAGGAATACTTATTTTCCGTATTGGATACCGCTGCACCTACATTAAGTGAAAAATATAAAACAGCCTTTTCGCAATTAACTGATGAAGCAAGATTGGATTTAAGTACAGAGATTTTGAATAATTCTAAGGCGGATGTTTTAGAGCTATTAAAAGAGATGGATGATTCTGAAACAGATATTGTAGCTATTTCTGGACAAACTGCTTTTGATTTTGCAAGAGAAAGTGCGAATACAATATATGAATGTAGCGAAACAGTATTAAGTAATAATGCCGACTATAATGCTTTGCGAGATAAGTATATGTTTGAAAAAGTGAATTGGTTTTTACAACATGGCGATGGTAGTGTAATATTTATTAACGGGCATAATGGTCATATAGGTAAAACTTCAGCTTCTGGCTATACTTGCTTGGGTGAATTACTGACTAAGAACTTAGGAGAAGATTATTGCGCCATTGGAACAGATGCGGAAGATACGGAATTCAATTCACAAGGCAGTAATGGGGATTTTAGTATTATGGAAGTTAAGAATCGAAATGAATTTAATAGTCTGCTTGACAAAATGGACAGTGATTTTTACTATATTGACTTCTCAAAAGTAATTGATGATGTACAGTGGCAAAAACTTTTGAATGGACAACAAAAGCTTACTACGTTAAATGTAGGAATTTCAGGTTGGCAAAAACTTTTAAAATCATTTTATACAACAAATATTGTTCCAAGCGATACGTTTAACGGAATGGTGGTTTTCAAAAAAGTTCATCCAACAACGCTAATTGAATAAATGATATTTCCTAAATATAAAAAGGTATAATAATTTGATAACAAACATTAGATAATCTGTTCTATATGGGGAAATAAAACAAGGATTAAAATTTGTGAAAATACAACATTAGATAAATTTTTATTATATTATCCAAATGTAAGCAGGAAACTTTAATAAGTATATAATTAAAAAGACAGATATAAAGACACAGAGTCGATAGTTTGAGTATTGAAAATCTCATCTAATCGGCTCTTTCTGTTATATATGGATTAGTCAATTAATAAGAACTATTATAGTTGAATTTGAAGATTATGGGGTAAACAAGTTAATAATCAATAATTTTCACGAGAGTGAGTCAAGTAGTTTTTGCACCAAAGTATATAAGAAAGATAATATACGGTAAAATTAAAGTAGATATACGAACTATATTAAGAAAGTTATGTGAACATAAAGGAGTAGAAATTATAGTTTGATGATATTTGATAGACATGTCAATTAAAAGTACATATATGAAAATAGACAATTTTGGTGTAAGGTATATTATGTTGATACAGTTTGAAGAAGCAAAAGGTAATAAAAGAATATATAAAAAATCAAATACAAGAAGATATAGCATATTGAAAGAGAAGGAGGTTTATTTTGGAATTTAATGAAAAGTTACAACGACTTAGAGCACAGAGAAACTTAACACAGGAACAACTTGCAAAGCAATTATATGTATCAAGGGCAGCAATTTCAAAATGGGAAAGCGGAAAAGGTTACCCCAACATTGAATCGCTAAAATGTATATCTAAACTATTTTCTGTTTCTATAGATGAATTGTTATCTGGTGAGGAACTTATTAGTCTTGCGGAAACAGAAAATAGTTCTAATATGCAAAAAGTTTATAATATGATTGGTGCTGTACTAGATTTAATGGCGATTATGTTTATCATTTTCCCGTTATATGGAAAAACTATTGAAAACTATATCTACTCAGTGAACCTACTTTCATTTACAGAAACTACATCAATAAATCTTGCAATCTATTGGAGTATATTTATCGCTTTGATTAGTATTGGTATCGCTAAACTTATCTTTATCAGACTTGATAAAGAGTTATTGTGCATATACATAACAAAATGTTCTGTAGAACTAAGCATTGCAGCAATCTGTTTTTTTTCTATGGCAAAAGAACCATATGTTACAACATTTTTATTTTTGATTTTTACGATAAAAATATTTGTATTATTGAAGCAGTGTGAAACAAAGTAAAAAAACTATAAACCTTTGGAAATAGGCTCTGACACGAAAAGTGTCAGGGCTTTTTTCTATTGTGACGATAGGTTTCTTGGTTTTTAGGACATAAAGCCACACAATAAAATTATCTTCAACACAAAATAAAAAACAACAGAAGGGACAGATGGATATGGAAACTATTATTGAAACAAAAAACCTTACAAAAATATATGGAAGTGCTACCGTTGTTGATAACATCAATCTTCATGTACCAAAGGGAAAAATCTATGGTTTACTTGGCAGAAATGGAGCAGGGAAAACTACAGCAATGAAGATGATGTTACAGCTTGTTTATCCGACAGGAGGAGAAATTCGATTGTTTGGAACAGATTATAAGAAAAACACTCCCACACTTTATGGAAAAATAGGATCAATTATTGAAACACCAGGTTTTTATAATAATTTGACAGGATATGAAAATTTACAAATTCTTGCCAAACTGAGAGGACAGCTTTCTAAAGATTCAATACAAGAGGCGCTTCATATCGTTGGATTAGAAAAGGAAACAAGGAAAGTGTTTGCTGACTATTCATTAGGAATGAAACAGAGGCTTGGCATTGCTGCAGCAATTATGCATAAACCTGAATTATTAATTCTAGACGAACCAATAAATGGACTGGATCCTATTGGTATTTCTCAAATTCGTTCATTACTGATTGAGTTAAGTCACAGTAGGAATACTACCATTGTTATTTCAAGCCATGTTTTAAGTGAGATTGAACAGCTCGCAGATACTATTGGTGTCATGCATAATGGTAAATTGATAGAGGAAGTTAACATGGAAGAACTTCACAAGCGTAATCGTAGGTATATTGAATTCAATCTGTCTGATGGGACAACAGCTGCAAAGATATTAGAAAAGCACTATCAAATTAAAGATTACTTGATAAAAGGCAATACAATAAAAGTTTATGACTTCACTCATAGTTCTGGGCAAATTAACAAAACTTTTGTAGAAAATGGATTATTAGTAACAAATATAAATGTAGAAAAGGAAAATTTGGAGGAGTATTTTTCTGAATTGATTGGAGGTGGCAATATTGCGTAGTCTTATTTACTGTGAATTACTAAAGTTAAAAAATTCAAAAATGGTGCTTATCAGTATTCTAGGCGCTATGTCCACGCCATTTATGATGTTTATAGAATCATTGCAAACACACTTTCAGCACCCAGAGCGTGTTATAACACTGACTAACGTTTATGATAACAGTTTGCTGTATATGATGCTACTAAGTAATATGATGATTTATGTGGTAATTACCGCCTATTTGTTTAGTCGTGAGTATATAGAAAATACATTAAAAATAATTTTACCAATACCAATTTCAAGAACAAAATTATTGCTGGGAAAGTTTATCACCCTGTTTTTTTTGATTGTTATACTTAACTTTGTAACTTGGGCAGGTATTCTGATTTTATCAGGAATATATAATTCTATATTTGACATGGTAGGATATAATTTACTTATTTCTATTGAGTGGCTTTTTAAGTATTTAGTTGCTAGTATTCTTATGTATTTAACAATTTCCCCCTTTGCTTATATCGCTCTAAAAACAAAGGGATTTGTTGCACCTGTAATTGCTTCAGCTGTTATCGTTATGGGGAGTGCAGCGCTTTCAAATCAAGATTTTGGAGCATTATACCCATGGACAGCTACCTTTTTTCTGATAAAAGGAAAATTACAAAGCACAGGTTATTCAATTACTTTAGGAATAACAATTATTGCTTTTGTATCTATAGTTGGATTTTTATTGACATTTAACTACTTCAAAAAGGAGGATTTGAAATAATGATGCTTAATTTTATTGAAATTTTAAAAGTTATATTTCTTGGTATAGTGGAGGGGATCACGGAATGGCTACCTATCAGTAGTACAGGACATATGCTTCTTGTAGATGAGTTTATTACTCTTAATATGAGTGAAGCCTTCAAGGAAATGTTTTTTGTTGTCATTCAGTTTGGAGCAATTCTTGCTGTAGTTGTTATGTTTTGGAAAAGAATGTTTCCCTTTCAATTTGAAGATAAATCACAATCCATTATAAAAAAGGATATCATCTATGTGTGGTTTAAGGTTGCAGTAGCTTGTATACCATCAGCTATCATTGGGGTTTTATTTGATGACTTCTTAGATGCACATCTTCAAACCCCAATCGTAATTGCAATAATGTTAATTTTTTATGGTGTATTATTTATTATTATTGAAAACTGGAACAAAAAGCGTACAGCTACTACTGCAACACTTGCAAAAATAAGCTACAGGACAGCGCTGATGATTGGGTTATTTCAAGTGTTATCATTAATTCCAGGTACTTCTCGTTCCGGAGCAACAATTATAGGTGCTTTGTTGATAGGGGTATCACGAGTAGCGGCAGCGGAGTTTACCTTCTTTCTGGCCGTACCTACCATGCTTGGGGCTAGCACTTTAAAGTTGTTGAAATTTGGATTTGACTTTACAAATATAGAACTAGTCACTCTTATTATTGGTATGTTGGTGGCGTTTATAGTGTCCATCTTTGTAATTAAATTCTTAATGAGTTTTATCAAAAAACATGATTTTAAAGTATTTGGATGGTATCGAATTGTACTTGGAATAGTGGTGTTAATTTACTTTGCTATAATGTAGGGTGTAAACATAATTTCACCACATTAATAAAACAAAAAAGCACATTAATCTGAAATGTTATTAGATTAGTGTGCTTTTTTATCCTTTAATCTCAATATGAACACCATACTTAAATTAATCATCAAATTAGATGACATTGATAAGAGTATTTTTTATTACATTGATATGAATGCTAAAATAAAAATGTACTAAGTTGCTAATATTTCCATGTACAACATTGTCTAAATTCTTTACAGTAT
>NZ_LFRG01000070.1:0-11406 GCF_001573875.1 Clostridium sp. ATCC 25772 | reverse complement strand
TTCACTATTCACTCTTAACTTTTAACTAAAATAATCTGTTAGTTATTGATAAAATATTAATTTGAGTTTTCTCATTTGATAAATGAATAATTTTAGAACTTAACTTGGAACCCTATAATACATTTTAGTATGTTACTTAATTTGCTTTTCTCTCATTCTTAATAGTTATAGCTAAAGTTACCATAAACCCGCCCCAAAGAATTACTGCTCCTAATATAAAAAATCCTATTGATACACTTGTCATTTAAATCATCTCCTTACTACTTATATTTTATAGCTTACTATTCTTCCAAGGTTTTTTACTAATTAATAATCCACCTATAATTCCAAGAGCTATAATAGCCCAGCCATACAATAATAAAGATATTAATTCATAACCTCCATAAGGATTTTTAAACTCATTTATAAGACTTTGAACTAAAATTATTGTTAATAAAGTAGGTGTTACATATTTTATAATTACATCCCACCACTTACCGATTTTAAAATAAGATATTTTATTTGTATGTTCTCTTATAACCTTAGGCTTAATTACCCATCCGATAACAAAAGCTTCTAATAATCCAACTACAACTATTCCATAATTGTTTATAAAATTGTCCATAATATCTAGTAAATATAACCCTGCATTACTTGCAAATACTATAGTTGCAACAAATCCTATTAAACACATGCATGTAACAACTTTTTTACGTGATCCACCAAACTTATCTATTATAGCTGAAGATATTGCTTCTACTAAAGAAACTGATGATGTTATACCAGCAAACACTAGACAAGAAAAAAATAAAACTCCTAATATATTTCCCCATATACCCATTATTGTAAATACCTTAGGGAAAGCTATAAATGCTAGTCCTATTCCATCTGTAACAACTTCTTCCATAGGTACCCCTTGACTTGTAGCCATTGCACCAAGTATTGCAAATACTCCTATAGCCGATAAAAACTCAAATCCACAGTTAGCAAATGCAGTCATAAATGCACTATTATTTATATCAGTCTTTTTAGGTAAATAACTTGAATATGTCATCATTATACCGGTACCTATACTTAATGAAAAAAATACTTGTCCATATGCAGATATCCAAACTTGAGGATTTTTCACCTTGCTCCAATCTGGTGTAAATAATGTATTTAACCCAACACTTGCACCTTCTAAAGTAACGCCTCTTATAACAATTATTATCATTACTACTAATAGGGCTGGTAATAATATCTTGCTAGCTTTTTCTATCCCGGATTTTATTCCTTTATAACATATAACCCAATTTATAACCCATATTATCCCAATACCTATTAATATAGGCCAAACTATTCCTCCAAAATTAAGCGGTGAATCTGATAAATTTAAGAAATCATTATAAAAAAACGAATTAGAATCCTCACCCCAACCTTTGGTGAAACTCATAGTCATATATTTAATTGCCCAACTTAGTATCATTGAGTAATAGCATAGTATAACTGACGAGCTAATTATTGGCCACCAACCTATCCATTCAAATTTTTTGTTTGCTCTTGCTAAAGAAAGTGGTGTTGAACCTTTAAACTTGTGTCCCATTCCGTATTCTAATATTAAAAGTGGTATTCCTGCTGTAAATATGGCACATAAATACGGTATTAAAAATGCTCCTCCTCCATTTGAATATACTACATAAGGAAATCTCCATATATTACCTAAACCTACTGCTGATCCAATTGCAGCAAGTATAAATCCAATTTTAGTTCCCCATTGCTCTCTATTTTCTTGCATTTCATTTCCTCCTAAGTTAAATTTATTTATTTCGCATAACTATTAGGTCAACAGCCTATTTAGGTCTATTACTAAAGTTTTGCTATAATATAAAACAAAAGCCCCATAGTTATATATAGAGCTTTACACCTAGGATATAATTAAAGCCCAATATTAATCTATGAGGCTTTAATTATCAAAAAATATAATAATAGCCTCATAATAATTCTATGAGGCTTACTTTATGTAAAATAAAAATTAGCCGTCATAGATACAATCATCTAGTGTAGCAATTGCATCTATGACAGTAATAAATCTAAATTTATATATCAATAAACACAATTGCTAAATTAATTCGGCTACTAATAAGAGTACTCTATTAAATTTTGATGTTATTGTTGTATTCCAGCTTGTAATTTTCATAATATTTCCTCCGTTCTTTAAATTATTTTTTATTATATTCCCACTATTTACTTTTGTCAATATATTTTTATTGCCAAATAAAAAATAATGAATGTTAATTTATATAGATATGAATTTTAAAATGCAAATAGTTTAAACTATAAGGTTCCAAGTTAACTTTTAAAATTATCCATTCCAAAACTTGGATACCTGAAATAGTGAGACATGCTCCGAATCACTTAGAACTCAACACTATATCTTGTATGAAAATATTTTAAAGTTATTGGATAAATTTAAATTAGAGCTTGTTTACCTATATACTTAAGTAATTATATTGTTGGAGTGATTTTAATGAATGAAGTAGAAAAATCTTATATTGCAAATTTTAATTTTATATATATTTCCAACTAAACCCACAACAAGTTTTATATTTACCACTAATGGCTCTTTGAATGGATTGAAATGTAACATCATAAAAAAATGCAGCTTCTTTACAACTATTCCAAACTTTAATAAGGTTTCCATCTATATCATATTGAGCAACTTTTTTAGATTGTTTGCTCATTTTTGGCTCAGTATATTTCCATATAAAATTACAACAAGTTTTTCTTTCACCATTACAAACTTTACGTATTGCCTTTGATGTAGTGTTATAATGGTCGGCTGCTACCTTAGCGTTTTCCCATGTTCTAATAAAATTTTTATTTAAATCATACTGTTCAACTGTCTTTATTACTTTTGACTTTTCAATATTACAAATTTTTTTACAACCTAAAACATCTTTTATATCTATACATTTCTCAGTAAATTCCTTATATTCATCTAAATATATCCACCTAAACCTTTTATACGATTTATGCTTTTCTCTATGTTCACAACATCTTAAAATAGCAGTTATATCAAATTCTTTTTTTAAAGATTTCAATGTATATTCTCCTATATAATTTGCTTCATTATCTAATTTTACTATTATCCTAGATTCCTTCTCCTCTTTTTTTATATCTATATAATTCATATAGTTTAGAAATTCATCCCATTTATCTTTTTTTCTTTTCAAGTAAATAGTTGCATCATTATATAAAATATCTACTGCATTTCTATACTTTCTCCCTGAAAAACTTATTTGATAACTCTTAGGTGAATGTTTATTTATCAAAATATCTTTATCCGAATTGAAAAATTTTTTAATTCCCAAAAGCATATCATATGTACCAATAAACTTTATTTCACATACAAATATTGGACTTTTTCTATTTTTTCTTATTTTTTTATAAGTTGATATACATCCATCGCCATCCATGTAACCTCTAATAAAATGCTTTATTAAATTACAAGATACTATTTTCTCTGATGGAAACTTTAGAACTAATGATTTTCTAGGTAAACATCCTAATTTTATTAAATCATTAGCCATTTTAGTACTTCCAATGTTAATAGAAACATAGCCCTTTTTATTTACATATATGGGTCTATCTGAATTTATATCTTTTAGAAATTCTTTTAAAAGATATTTATCATCTCTATGTAATTGTATTATTACTATTTTATTATTTTCACTTCTTTCAGATATACACCCATCTGCATATAAAAATCCTAACCAGTATGCTTTTCTTTCATTATCTATTTTTTCAAAGTATGAATCATCTTGTATATATTTTTTCATAACCTCACCTGAATAATTTTTTTAATATTACTTTTGGCAAAATATTATTAATTATTCCTATAAATATAAAAAATCCACGATAAAAAATTATCGTGGATTTTAATGGTGGAGGCGAAGCACAATAGGCGAAATCCACTAATAAATATTCACATTGTTTATATTTAAATACATTTTCGGATATATTATTTAGAATTCATTTTTCCGAGAGCTTCTTCATATTTACATTTAAATTTCTCATTTTCTAATATCCTATCCATCATCTCAGAGAATAAGCCTTCTCTATACACATAAAGCGTTTGTTCATATTCATTATAATTACAACTCTTACTCCATTCATACATTATATTTACTTTTTTAGCTATCTCATTATCTAACTCTGCTTCTAACAAATAAAATTTTATAAATTCATAGTTCCTATCGACATAATTTTTCCCACCTTTCTTATATGGGTCAAATTGATAAGAAAATAGCTTTTCTCTTAATTTTTCAAAGTAAGATGTATTCTTTAAAAAACATATACTCTGCTCTACTGGAGGCATACTACTATTATTAACTATTATATCTATAAATTTTTCCAATTCTTCTTCTGCTAATTTATTATCATTTAATATCTTATCTATTAATCTCCATATAGCAACCCTTTCTTTATTGTTATCTGCATACTTAATGTACTCTGCTATTTTTTGTTCTCTTAAATCTACCATAAATCTATAATCATCTTGTAGCTCCTTAAATATTATTGGGTATACTTCTATAAATTTTAATAGCGATTCGATGTCCTCCCTTAATAAGTTTAATAAATTTTTATTAACTATCCCATTATCAAATTTAACTATTTTATCCCAAAACCTCTTTACAATATCATACTTATTGTAATATTCAATTTTAAATATTACAGATATTTCTTTCAAAAACTCATAAATTTCTTTTTCTTCTCCCAATGAAATCAAATCATCTACTATAACTTCTATATCTTCTATATCAATAGCATTTTTTTCATTTTTATATTTATAACATTCTTTAGCTCTTCTTATCAATCCATCTTTTCCACCATTAATTATAAATTTCGAAATACTGTTTTCTATAAAGCTCCAAAAGCTTTCTATAGTAGAATACGTAATCTCTCTTCCTTTTGCATGTGCACTATTATTTCTAATTAAATGCCAATAATTATATTCTTGTTCTATTTGTTCAGATAATTTAAATGGATTTATATTCTTACTATTATTGACTATGTAATTATCATTAAATAGTCCTCTATTTATTTTTTCGTTTTTCTTATCATTTTTATTGTTACTTTTAATTATAGTAGTTATTTTAAATTCCCATCGTTCATCGCCTTCTAAAATATCTATAGTCTCTTTCGTAAATATATCTTCTTTTTTATCATCATTTAATAATCGTTCCCTAATTATGTTTTGAAATCCTAGATAGGACATCAAGAATGCAGACCTATATGCTGATATTTTATAACAGCTAACAGATTCATCAAATAAATCTTCTGTTAAACTAGAAAATTTTCTTTCTTTATACCATTCCTCGAATTTTAATCTCATATAAAACTATTCTCCTTATACAAATACTATCTTTATATTCACTCTACACCAATAAATTCTATGAAATGTTTTTAAATTCCTTTACTTTCACTTAATTATACTCTATATTTGTATAAATATCTCTAATATGATACATTCATTACCTCTTAAAAAGAGTAGTTTTCTTACAGAAAACATAACTTTAAACTTTATAGTCCTTTAAAATATTAAAAACCACGTTGAATTACTTCAACATGGTCTTTATAAACTATTATTTTATAAGTATACCCTCAGTAAGCTTATAGTTTGTATAAATTGGATTTAATTTAATCTTCTCTAAATGGTACATCCTCTATAATACTATTTTCATTTGTGGAATTTGTTCTTGGGTAACTGTTATAAAAGTTACAATTACTATAAAAATCGCCTTGAACATTTAATGTGCTTCCTGTTTCACTAATTTTGTCATTTAAAGCCCTATTAATAGAGACTTTTCGCCTATCGGCATCATTTGCAATACTATTATATACACTCTCATCCATTCTTACTGTTATAGCCTTTTTCATTTAACCACATCCTTGTATCACCCTAATTTTATAATGGTTCATTATGAACCACTTTGATTCATCTTTAATAACAGAGCTTATTAATCAATACCATTTAATAAGCTCTATATTTATATTTCTATGCTATATTCCTATACCTTTTAAAAAGAATAGCTTTCTTTACAGTAGACTTAATCTTATAAGCCTCATAACCCTGTAAAATATTAAAGACCATGTTGAATATTACTTCAACGTGGTCTTTATAAACTATTACTTTATTAACATAATTTTGTATGAATTTCTTACATTTTGGTATATTTCTCTGTATTACAAAGTCTCTAAACATTGAAAATAATTGTTTCACCTGTTCTTCTGTTATTTTAGGAGCTTTGCTTCTGTTTTCCTGTTCTTTTATAGCAACTTCTAGTTTGGCTTTCTTACCCTTTAAGTCATCCATCATGGTTTTAAATTCTTCATGAGCAAATCCTTTCATAATTGCACTTACTATATTATTAATCTGCTCATCAATATCTTCTATCTCCTTTAGCATTATTTCTGTAGATTCCTTCTCGTTTTTAGCTTGCTCCTGTATATGTTGGTTAATTTTTTCAACAAGTATAGGAACAGCCTTATCATTCAATATATTTTTCTCTAATTCTGATAGTACAAACTCTTCAATATACTCTTTTCTTATTTCTTTATTATCACAATTCCTTTTCTGCATTCTGCCACCGCATCTATAAGAAATATACATAGGCTTATCTTTAGCTTTTCTCCTATTTCCTTGCATTGCTGAACCACACTCTCCACAAAAGATAAGTTCTGACAACAAGTATGTTTCTTTTGCTTTATTTGCCCCAGGAGCTCTTTTCCTAGCATTCATCATTTCTCTAGCCTTTTGAAATGTCTCTTTTGAAACTATAGCCGGCATTCCTACCTCAATTCTTATCACTTCACTCTCATCCTTTAGCAAATGACTGTTTCTTTTTCCAAGGGTATCTTTCTTTGAGCTCCTATTAAAAACGTAAACCCCAGAATACTTTTCATTATCTAATATACTATAAATGCTATTCTTACCAAAAGTATTTCCAACTTTTGTTTTCCATCCTCTTTCATTAAGATAATCTATTATTCTAGTAATATAACGATTGCTCTTATTTTCAAATATTTTAAACTCCTCCTACTTTTCATTTAATATTTGAGATAATTTTTTTATAAAATCCTTGGAGAATACTCCTTCTGTTATTGATTCTTTAATTAACTGTAATAGTTGTTCTTCTGTTACCTCCAATGAGCGTGGAATATACCTTTCCTTGGCATAATATCTGGCAATACTTAGTCTCTTTTATTATTCTTTTAGTCATAATAATCATCATCCTCTATTTTCCCTTGATTAAGTATTTTGCAATATTTAGTTTCCTTTATTACTTTTCTTGTCATAAGTGCCTCCTATAGATTTTTACAAATAATAAAGCCTTAATCACCGCTGTATTGGCAATTAAGGCTTTTAGTCAAAAATATAAATTATAATATTTTTGATATCTCTCCAATTATAAATGTTTGTTTAAGCTTACATCTAAGTAACATAGCACAGTCCTATAACTATTATCATATTTCTTATCATTTAGAATCTTAATTAGCTCATATAGCTTGTTTTCATTCTGTTCTATAAAACCTTTCTCTAAATATGTTAAAGCTATTAAAATTTCATTTCTATTTTTCAACAAAAATTCATTATTTTTTGATAATTCATCTATAAAATTATTTAATAGATATAGTAAAAAGTATCTTCTTACTCCTTTTCTTCTTTGCGGTTCAGTATTATTACTTTTATAAACTTCATTTAAATATATACTTATTTCATCATCATTGATTTTTCCACTATAAGAGAATCTAATTTTGCTATCTGCTCCTATATATAGCTTAAATTTTTCTCCTTCTCCTCCACTTTCGAATATTTTCTTCTTAACTCTTTCTTTAGCATTTGTATTAAAATTGGATTTTTCAATATATCCTTCAACCTCTTCTTTATTTAAGCCCTTTATAGCCCAATAAATAGGTATTTTCTCATTATTCTTAAGAATGTAATCCAATATAGAATACTTATTTATTGCGCATGAGTCCCTTTGTATAAATACCTCACATATATCACTTCTTTTGACCATACTTTTCTGCACTCTAGAACTTATAGTTATTCCTAAAAAGTTGCTTGAATCATTAAAATTATCTACTCTTTCTAGGTCTTGTAAATTGACATCTAATTTTTTAGGGTCATACTCTTGAGTGGAAATTAATTCATATGTATTAGCTTTTAGAAATCTTAGAAATTTTATTGGCAATCTTTTTATGTCTTTATTGCTAATCACTTTGAAAAATTCTCCAAAATTATTAACATAAAATGTTTCTACGTCAATATACTTACTATTATCTAATTCTATTCTTTCAACTTTTTTATAATTTTCACCATCTTTGTTTCTTCTCAAAAACCAAATTCTACTACTTAATTCCCTTACTTTTTCTGGTGGTAACATACCTACTATAGAACTCAGTATACTCTTAACATTTCTGTCACTTAAACTATATCCCATGAATATTATTGGATATTCCAAAAATAGTGTTAATAGCTTAGAATTTAAATATAAGGCTTTATCAAAAAAGTTATCATAATCTTCTTTACTTATTACTATACTTTCTGGATTAGTAGAACATCCATGTATCTTATATATCTCTCCAACACCTTCAACAACATTAGCTAATAGTTGAGTTTGTCCTACAAACTTTGTATATTGAGGAAATATGTTTTCCATTAATTCATCATAATTAGTTGTAATAATCGCAGAGGGACTTGTTTTTTTCAACTCTTCTATCTCATTATTAGTTTTTATTATTTCTTTACTTTTTTCTAAATATACACCTACTATTTCACTTATTCTCTTTCTAAAGTAATATCTTTTATCTTTTCCTTCTTCTAATTCCTCATCTGTCAACTTATCAAAATACATAGTTTCTAATTCTGATGCTAATTCTTCAAAATTACAGTTCCCATTTACTAAATGCTTTTGATAATAATATTTATAGCTTCTTTCCCAATCACTTCTAATCTCTTGAAGCAACCCCTTCCAATCAGGGCTATTAATATATCTTCTTGATATTCCTGACCCAATAAAGAATATTGGTGAAATAGCCAACTTTTTTAATTTGGACTCCATACTTACAAATATACTCATAAATAATCACCCCCATACATGCCAAAAATTAATTTTAATATCACTTTTTCCTATATTAAATACTAGTCAGACTCATATTGACAATATATATATTTTATTAATATTTTACAACTATGCAACAAATAAGTCCATATATTCAATTTTTTATTATAAACGTAAAAACCGTACTGGATTCCAGTACGGTCATTATGTATCGTGGATTTTAATGGTGGAGGCGAGGGGTATCGAACCCCTGTCCGAAAGTAGACCAATTTGAGCATCTCCGAGTGCAGTCTGCATTTTAACATTCCCTCCAGGTAACGCCTGCAAACAGGCTTTACCTTTTAGTAGCTTCATAAATTCCGTCCATAGCTCAAAGCTTTGCTAAGTTCGGTTCCCCACTATTTGACGCCCTATCCTAAGCCGTGGGACTCAAAGGTAGGACGAGCAGCTAACTAGGCTGCTAATGCAAAATTATCTTCTGCGTTTACATTTAGTGCATATTTTATTAACGAGGCCACATGCGTCCCTCGACTCGCTTCTCAAACCCATCTTACCCCCGTCGAAGCCATAACGCCCCCATGTTGTAATTGGATTTAAACGCTTTTTGCATATATTAAATTGTATTACTATTTTAATCCTTTATTACACTATTGTCAACTGATATCATTTGCCATATTTTTTTCTAATTATATCTATATAGTTTTAAACTAAATTCTAAAATTATTCATTTATCAAGTGATAAAAATAAGTACAAATAATGGATAAAACTAAGAATCAGTTTCTTAAAATAAAAAATACGTTTAGTATTATTAGGATTATAGTGAGTACTAATCACCACAGCTCTTAACTAAAATAAGTGTTAACTAGCAGTAAAATATTAATTTGAACTTTTCTTATTTCATAGATTAATAAGTTTAAAATTTAACTTGGATACCTAAAATAGTAAGACATGCTCCGAATTACTTAGAATTCAACACTACATTTTATATAAAAATATTTTAAAGTTAGTGAATAAATTTAAATTGGAGCTTGTTTCCCTATATAGTTTAGAAAAATAAAACTATACATATACTTATTTATTAGTTTATATGCATAGTTTTATTTAATATTATATCTTATATTAAAATTTTTCATTTTATATTATTTATCTTTTGTAATTCTAACATATCCTGAAACTTTTTCATTGTTTTATAAGGATATTTATGGAAAATAACTATTAAACTTGACACTGTTGGCAATAAGTATATAACTATTTCAATTTGACCTAAACAATACCTATTGAAAAAAACATATATCAAATTCCAAAGCACTATTTGTAATATGTTGAATAAAATCGATATTTTTCTATAACTTTTATACCATTGTTTGTTACGAATTTTCTTTTCGATCTCTATAAATGTAAATATTTTCAAAAGAGCTATGCTAACTATAAAGGTTAAACTAACTTTACTAATCATCTGAATATTAACTAGTGAATCTGTTAAGATATAACTTGCTAATTCAGTAAAATTCAAAGTTATTGTTAACAATGTAAGCATAATCAAATTTAACCTATAGATACTTCTCTCCATATTACTCTCCCCTTCTTTCAAACAATAGTATTTATTATACTATCGCAATTAAATTAATTTATGTACTAAACTAAGTATCTATATCTACATAATAATTTTCAATAAGGTATAGTCAATAGAATTTTATATTTATCCTTATTATTCATTTTAATCTATAAACTGGATTTTTTTTGTTTCACTATATTATAACAACTTTTAAATGAAATTTATACATTATTTCTTCATTTTTTGTTAAAAATTGTATACGTTAACTTTTGTATTATTTTTACTTTAAATAATCTTTGATATAAAGTTCCAGGCTTGAATCTAATCTTACTCATTTATTAAATGATAAAATTTAGAATTAATATCATAATAATTTTAATTTATATTTTCTCCCCAAATATTCCCTTATTTATATTTCGTTTGTTATAATTTTTTTTTAATACTTATATAGGACTTTTTTATTTTTTAAAATAAATTAACTGAATATACTTAAGTTAAAACTTAATCTATTAAAACACTTATCTATATGTTAAAATAATCTTGAATATGGACAACATTGATTTAATTTTTGCTTTTCTTTATTTTTAAAATAAGCTTGAATTATAGGGTTTCAAGTTGACCTTTAAAATTACTCATTTTAAAACTTGGATACCTAAAATAGTGAGGCATGCTCCGAATCACTTAGAATTCAACACTGAATCTTGTATGAAAATAGTTTAAAGTTATTGAATAGATTTAAATTGGAGTTTGTTTCCCTATAATAG
>NZ_LFRG01000007.1:0-90615 GCF_001573875.1 Clostridium sp. ATCC 25772 | reverse complement strand
TATTAGGAGTGGCTTTTTTATTTGTTTTTATAACTAAAAAAGTTATGAAAAACATGAAAAATATGGCTTAGCTTTACGCACATGCTTGGAACCCTATATTAAGTTTAAAATAAAACTTAAATAAAGTTTAAAAAAATTTGAAAATATATTTGATATTTTAATTTAAAATTTAAAAATGTAATTTAAATTTAACTAATTATTTATAAAATACTATAAATTTCATTTAATTAATTATAAAGCTTTAGAGTATTGAAAGTATTATTGGAAATAATAGAATTAAGGATTTATAAAAAATTAAAAATTAATTATAAAAATTTAACTTTTATTATGTTAAAAGCTGTAAAAATAGCAACATAAATAGATTAACGTTAAGTTACACTGAATATATTAAGGGGTGATTCTATGAAAAGCATAACAATAGGAATTATAATATGTATTTTATTAAATTTTAATGCAACAGCTTTGTCTTCAAATAAACCTTCAAATGTGGAAGTTAACCCTCCTAGACTAGTAAATGCAAATAAATATAATAGCATCGTAGAAAGTGAAGATATAAAATATAGTAATGAATTTATTGATGTAAATATAAAATTACCAAAAATAACAACTAATAATAAAATTACTGACAAGATTATGAATAATATAATGGCTAAGGATATACTGGCATTAAAAGATGAAATAGAGAAGGATGGAGAAAAGACTTATAAGGAGTTCCCTGGGAATGGAGATTTTAGGAAGTATTCTTTTGATTCTGAATTTGAGGTAACTTATGATAAAAATAATATATTAAGCATCGTAAATACAATATATTATTATACTGGTGGAGCACATGGTATGACAATAAAAAAACCATATGTTTTTGATACAAATACAGGCAAAATAGCTTATCTGAAAAATTTCTTTGATAAAAAAGAAGATTATAAAAAGATAATACTTGATGAAATAAAAAAGGAAATAAATACTCATCCAGAAATGTATTATGATAATATAATATCATCTTTAAATGGTATACCCATTGATCAAAATTTTTATTTAACAAGCGAGGGAATAGTTGTATTTTATGATTTATACGATATAGCTCCATATGTAGCAGGGATAAGAGACTTTAAAATACCATACAATATATTTAAATATGGATTAAAATCAGATTTTAGTGTAAAGGCCGATAATATAATGATAAAAAAAGATAAAATTATAAAAGATAATGTGAATTATAATGAATATATATATTATCCAGAAATAATAAATCTACCGAATCCTATAATTGAGAAAAAAATTAATACTATAATAGAAAGAGATATAGATGATTTTAAAAATGAAGCTATTAAATTAGGTGGAAAAGATAAAAAGATAGGTCTATCTGTATCTAGTATAGATTATTTTTTAAATGACAATATTATAAGTTTAGATATAACTTATTCAGCAAATGATGGAACAACACTTAATAGTATACTTTATGATAGAGGATATAACTTTGATTTGAACTCTGGACAAAATTATAACTTAGAAAGTGTTTTTAAGAAAAATTTTAATTATGTAGAAGAAATAAATTCAATTATAGATTCACAAATTAAAAATATAAAATCTACATCAGATTACAAATATGATTATAAATTTACAACTATAAATAAAAATCAACAGTATTTTATTTATAGAGGAAATTTAGTTATAATGTTTAATGCTGGCGATATATTAGATAAAGATTTTGGAAATGTAAAATTTTATATTCCTTTAAATAAATTTGGTGATAATGTTAATGAAATTTTTAAAGGCTAAATAAAAAGTGAATTCAAAAGAATTCACTTTTTGTATTTGTAAAATATATAATTTTAATAAATAAATATATATTTTATTACCAAAAAAAGTAATTTATGATATAATAATGAAAAAGTTTAATGTATTCAAAATAAATTAAAATTGAGGGGATGAACAAATGTACAAATTTTATAATTCTATACTTATAAATAAAAGTATTGATGAAGTTTTCAATATTTTTTCAAATTTAAAGTTTTTAAGTGTAATTTGGGATTATATTTTAGATGAAAGAAAAGATTATACAAATCTTAAAGAAGGATTAAAAGTTAAATTTGCATTATTAAATAATAAAAATAAAATAGATTTAGAATTAATGGTTATGGATATTGAGAAAAATCAATATTTCTCAATATTAAATAAAAAAAATGGAGCAAAAATAAGCTATAGATATAATTTCATAGAAAAGGAAAATGCTACTGAGATAAAATACGTTGAAAATGTTCATTTAGAAAGTTTTCATGAAGAATTAGCAGAGCAAATATTTGAAATTATAAAAGACGAAGATTATAATCATTTATTAAAAGTAAAAGCATATTTAGAAGCATAAATTTATATGAAAACGTAGATTGAAATTTTATTTTATAAATTAATTAGGCTTTTATTTTAACTCATATGTAACAAAATATACCATATAATAATATTATATAAGAGAATTACTATTTTATGGAGGAATTTATGCAAAATAAAAGTCCAGAAAATATAATAGGTCCAGATATAAATGAATATAGAGGCAATATTGATTATAAACTTTTAGCAACACAAACACCGTATGTATATGCTAGGGCCTCTGGTTCTGGTACAGGTAGATTTAGAGTTGATAAAAAGTTTATAGAGTATGTTAATGGGCTTAAATCTGTTGGGATTTTAAGTGGAGGGTATCATTATGCTGTACCATCCTATGATTTAACTACTGCAGATTCTCAATGTGATGATTTCATTAAATTACTACAACAAGCTTATGGTGATGGAAAATACGGAGAATTATTTCCTGTAATTGATATTGAAACACCAATAGATAAATCTATATCTACAGATGCTCTGTTAGACTGGGTAGATAGATTTAGAAAGCGTTTTGAAAAGAAGACTAGAAGGGTGCTTATGTTATATACTGGAGCTTTTTTTATAGATCTTTATAATAATTTCAATCATTCTAAAAAAGGTTATATATTAGCAGATATGCCCCTTTGGATAGCTATGTATCCAGAAATACCTGGTAATCCATTATATCCTAAAGATCAAGGCGGATGGACTAGATGGACAATATGGCAATTCACGGAAAATGGAAATATGAAAGGTATAAACCCACCAGTAGATTTAAACTATGGACCTAAACATTTAGATTATTTAACTCAACCTAGGGTTGTAAAGAATTTAAAAGCATATGCCGGAAAAAATAATATATATGTTACATGGAGTAGAAATACAGATAAAGATTTAAATGGTTATAATTTATTTTTAAATTCTGAATATGTGGCTACAGTTGGGAGAGATTCTGTAGAATTTAATATAAAATTAGATAAACCATTTAATCCAAATGCTAAATATGAAGTTTCTATAGAAGCATTTGATTTAGGTGGAGATTTTTCACCAAGTAGAGCTAAAGTTATAGTATCAAATACAAGGGAAGATTTAGAGAATTTAAATAGCTTCAATCATAACATATTACAAAATAAAGATTATAGTATAGGAAAATATAGCAGTAGTCAAAAACCAGGATACTTTAGTCCTAGGATAAAGGAAAATACTATGGTGTATTATGATGAAGATGATGATTTATATTATTATCCAGTAAAAATAAGTCATCCATATGAATATGAAAGTACAATGAGCCGTGGTGACGAGGATGAGGTGCTTTTTAAATATAATTTGGATGAAAATAACATGGTAGATGATTTAAATATAGAAAAAAGTAATATGAATGATTCAAGTGAGTATGAAAGTTATGATAATTCAGCACCAGATTATAGTCAAATACAACGAAATTTAGACAATGAATATAGTTATAAAAATCATATTTATAATGAAGATATTGAAGATAAGCATAATCTTAGTGAATATTGTCCTGAGAAAGACCTGAGCAATTTAACTACAGATTATAATAAATTACAATGGGAACTAGATGAAGAATATGCAAATAAATATGATTACAAGGATGATAAAGAATTTTATAGTAATTATAAAGAAAATTATAAATTTGACGGACACTATGATGATAAAGAATATAGAAATTTAGATTCTAAATCAGATTATAATAAGGTTCATCAAGAATTAGATAAAGAGTATGCAAAAGAATGCAGTTATAAAATTAAAAATGAATGTGATGATCTGCCAAGAAGAAAAAATGTCTATGAAGAATATGACGATTTATATGATTATAAATGGTTAACTAATAAAGAAAAGAATAGAACTATGAAGAAGAATATTAATGAAGTTGAGGATTCACAATATAAATATTGGTATGAAGACACTAGTAGTGATAAGAGCAGAGTAAAAACTAAAAGCAAGAATAAGAGCAAAGACAAACATAATAAAAAGAAGCATAAAAACCACAGATAAATATAGAAAATTAATATATTAAATATTATAATAAAAAAGGTAGCTCTAATAATTTATTATTAGGACTACTTTTTTTAAGTAATTAAAAAGCTTTTATCATAAAAGAAATATACTATTTTTATTATGAAGGATTCTAAATGTTTATATAGAATAAAGATTTATGTAAAACATATAAATATCTAAAGAATTACACAATATATGTGTAGATATATTAAAATGTAAAAATGGAGGAGAAATATGGATAATATAAATAAAGTGAAAACAAGAGAAGAAATACCTGAAAAATATAAGTGGAATGTATCAAAAATGTATGCAAATGATGAATTGTGGGAAATGGATTTTAAAAAAGCAAAGGAAATTTGTCCTAAACTTCTGAATTATAAAGGGAAATTGAAAAATAGTAAAGAATTGCTAAATTATTTAAACAGCTATATGGATGCATCAATGCTTATGGAAAATTTATATGTATATGCTCATTTAAGAAATGATGAAAATCAAGCAAATCCTAAATATCAAGTTATATTAGATAAGATAAAAACATATTATTCTGAGTTTGCTAGTATGAATTCGTTTTTTATACCAGAAATATTAAGTTTTTCAGAAGATGAAATAAATGAAATTATATCAGATGAAAGTGGATTGAAATTATATGAAAAGTATCTAAAGGATATATTAGAAGAAAAGCCACATGTTTTAAGTGAAGAGGAAGAGAGGATACTAGCTTCTGTAAGCAACTGTTTAGATGCGCCGTATAATACATTTAGTATGCTAAGTAATGCAGATATGACTTTCCCTAAGATAATAGACGAAGATGATAAAGAAGTAGAGCTTACAGAAGGCAACTATTCAGTATTTATAAGAAGTAAAAATAGAAAAGTTAGAGAGAGTGCATTTAAAGTATTGTTTCGAACTTATGGAAAGTTTAAAAATACATTTGCATCTACTTATACAGCAGCACATAAGAATTTTATATTCAATTCAAAGACAAGAAAATATAATTCTTCATTAGAAAGTTCTTTAAAGCCAAATAAAATTCCATTAGAAGTATATCATAATGTAGTTAATACAGTAAATGAAAATTTACCATCACTGCATAGATACGTTAACATAAAGAAAAGATTATTAAAATTAGATGATATTCATATGTATGATTTATATGTTCCTAATATAGACGCACCTAAATTTGATATACCATATGAAAGTGCAATAGATCTATGCTTAAAAGCATTAAAACCATTAGGAGATGAGTATTTAGAAATATTTAAGAGTGGTATAAATGATGGATGGGTAGATGTTTATGAAAACAAAGGAAAAAGAGGAGGAGCATACTCAAGTGGAAGTTATA
This sequence comes from Clostridium sp. ATCC 25772, assembly GCF_001573875.1. Taxonomy (NCBI): domain Bacteria; kingdom Bacillati; phylum Bacillota; class Clostridia; order Eubacteriales; family Clostridiaceae; genus Clostridium; species Clostridium sp. ATCC 25772. Next base: position 84,899 of record NZ_LFRG01000007.1, on the reverse strand, counting down.
CAAGTATGCCTTATGTACTTTTAAATTATACCAATCAAGTTAATGATGCATCAACACTTGCACATGAGATGGGGCACTCAATTCATTCTTACTATTCAAGAAAAAATCAACCATATATATATGCCGACTATGTTTTATTTTGTGCAGAGGTAGCTTCTATAACTAATGAATGTTTATTTATGGATTATTTAATGAAAAATGAAACTGATAAAAATAAACGTTTATATTTAATGAATGAACAATTAGAAAGCATAAGAACTACAGTGTTTAGACAAACAATGTTTGCAGAATTTGAACTTACAACTCATGAAAAGATGGAAAATGGTGAAAGTTTATCTACAGAAGATTTATGTGGAATTTATCATAATTTAAATAAAAAGTATTTTGGGAAAGATATGATTATTGATGAAGAAATAGACATGGAATGGGCTAGAATTCCTCATTTCTATAGTGATTTTTATGTATATCAATATGTTACAGGTTTTGCAGCGGCTAATTCATTTTATAATATAATATTAAATGGAGAAAATAATGATATAGAAAAGTATAAGAATTTCTTGAAATCAGGTTGCAGTGATTATCCTATAAATATACTGAAAAAAGCAGGTGTTGATATGACAACACCAAAACCATTACAGGATACTATAGATAGATTTAATGAATTACTAGATATGTTAGAAAAAGAGATTTAATAAAAATTAATCCATTAGGTATTTTCCTAATGGATTAATTTTTTATAATACTAGTCTTCTGATAAACTACATTTATTAGTGCTGCTTTTTTTAATAAAACTTAATTTAGTTTCAGTAGTTAATATTGACATAAATATAAATATGCATCCTAAAAACATAGTAATAGTAAAATTGTCTTTAAATATTATTATAGATAATAATGAACCAAATACACTTTCCAAAGACAAAATTATTGCTGCGTGAGTTGAACTAGTGTATTTTTGAGCAATATTTTGAATAATAAAGCATAGCATAGTACTAAAAAATACTAGATATAATATAGATGGTACTAGAGCTTTATTTAAAATATTAGGAGGTGTTTCTAAAAGAAATGCAGCTATAAAAGATAATATTGCTGCAGTAGCAAATTGTATTATAGTAAGAATAATAGGATCACTCTTTTTAGTGTAAATACCTGTAGTTATTATTTGGCCTGCAAAACCTATACCACAAAGCAAAGTTAGTAAATCACCCATATTAATAGAAGTAGAACTTTGAAGAGTTAAAAGTGCAATTCCTATTAAACATAAAATAGCTCCAATTATAGAATATTTATCAGGTTTATCTTTAAATATAAACCAATTGAAAAATGGGACTAATACAACATAAGTTGCGGTTAAAAAGGCACTTTTACTAGCTGTTGTATAAACAATACCTACAGTTTGGAATGCAAAGCCTAAAAATAAAAAGAACCCAATTATAAATCCCATTTTGAGATCTGATTTTTTTATATTTTTAATATATTTAAAAAATATTATTGCCATCAATATTGTTGATAAGGAAAATCGTACAGCCATTTGATAAAAAGGTGGAATTAATGTTACGGAATCTTTAACGGCTATGAATCCACCACCCCAGATTATTGCAACTAGAAAAAGAGATAAATCAGAAATTAAGCTTTTGTTTTTAATATTTTTCATTTGGTCACATCCTTTTAAAATAGTAATTAGTGTAATGATTCAAATTATATAAAATTTAATTGGTAGTTTTATATAGTGTTCCAAGTTGACTTTTAAAAGTTATTGAATAAACTTAAATGAGAGATTATTTTCCTATAGAATTAAGAAATAAAACATATATAATATAATTATTATATGAAAGTTCAAATTATCCTTTAAAAATTCATTATCTTAAAAGAAAATTTACAAATGCAGTTGAAAAGTAATAGGATTTAAAAAAATAATTATTAAAAATTTATAAAGAATTTTGAAAAACATATTAAATATTTAGGAATACTCTTATATAATATATAGTATAATACAAAATTTTACCTTAGGGGGATTGTAATGGAGATTAATAGTGAAACATGTTATCTTTATCAAATAGCAGAAGTAAGTCCATATAAAAAAAACTTAATAAACAAAAATATTAAAAAGTATAAGCTTGTTAATCCAGATTGTGTGGATTGCAAAATGCAAAAGATAGTTAATAATGGAGAAATTACTAGTGAAGACATTGATGATGATGTAATTATTGCTAATAAAGGAGATATAATAATTTCATTAAAACAAAATTTTAGAGAAAATGAACTTTGTGTTGCGCTAGTAGAAGAAGAAAATATGTTAGTATCACAGGATTTTTTTATAATTACTCCAAAAGAAAAGGAAAATAGTGAAAAAATATTAACATTATTTAGAGATGAATATGTAGTATCTCAAATAAAGCCACTATATACAGGGGATGAATATTTTCATATAAATATTCAAGAAATAAAGAACATACAATTACCTAGATAGGTTATAATTTAATAAATTATATATAATCAATATATAAACTTTATGCTTTGTATATGTTTGTTTTGTTAAGCAAATATAATACAAAGTTTTTTTTGTTTGATAATGAAGAATATTGGAAATAATATTAAATGAATTTTGCAATATAATCTTTATGGTATAATAGATAAAAGGTTAGTTTATATAATAAATTTATTTTAAAAGTTCATTTTGTGATTTAATAGAATAAATACTATAATAAATGAAGATGATTCATAAAAAAGATAGGATTAATATAAATTCAACGATTATATTATGTGTCTAGAGTAAATTATAGGCAAATAGGGAGTGACGATATGGAGAAAAATTTGGAGTTTTGTAAGTGTACACAAGTACATAAGGATATAGTTAAAGATGTAAAAGAAAATATACCATCGGAAGAAATATTAAATAGTTTATCTGAACTTTTTAAAGCTTTTGGGGATATGACACGTATAAAAATAATTTATGTACTATTCCAAAAGGAAATGTGTGTATGTGATATTGCAGAAACACTGCAAATGTCACAATCAGCAATATCACATCAACTAAGGGTTCTTAAGTCTGCTAGGCTTGTAAAATTTAGAAAAGATGGAAAAGTAGTTTATTATTCCCTAGATGATGATCATGTTAAATATATATTTGATAAAGCATTATTACATGTTAAGGAATAGAAATGTTAATTAAATAAAAAATAAGGTATTTTTAAATAAATTAAATTTATTTTAAAATACCTTATTTTAATATATATGTAATAAAAAGTATTAAAGAAATTTTTGTTAATTTCGATAACTAATAGAAAGGGTTATTAAGGGGTTGATTTTATGAGAATATCTAAAAAACAAAAGAATAGTATAAATAAATCTAAAAAAGATAAAAGAATAAGGAGATTAAGTCTAAAAACAGGGCTAATTACAATGGTTGTATTAACATCTATAATTCCTATTATAATTTTAGGATGCAATAGTATAATAAACACTTATAAAGATACAAAAAATATTTATATGGAAAGTGCAGCTAATACAACTATGCAAATATCTAAGGAAATAGAAAACTTGAATTTGAAAAATATTGAACTTATAAATATTTTTTCTGGAGATAAAAACTTAATTGCAACTATAGAAAATAATGAGTTAGATAAAATAAATGATTGTTTTAAAAATATATTGGGAAATAATGAGGATATGTTAACAGTATTTTTTGGTGGTGAAGACGGAAAATATGTAGCCTATCCCAAGCCACCAAGTGGAAATTTTAATCATAAAGAAAGACCTTGGTATATAGAAGCTGAAAAATCTACAGCAGTTATAGTTTCTAAGCCATACGATGATGCGGCTACTAATAGTAAAATAATAACTTTATCTAAAAAGGTTATAGATGAAAAAGGAAAATTTTTAGGGGTTTTAGCTTGTGATATAGAATTAAAAACGTTGTCTGAATTAGTATCTAAGTCTAAGATTGGTAATGAGGGGTTTACCTTAGTAGTTCATGATAGTAATGATGTTATAGCAAGTAGCAAGGAAGAATTTTTAGGAAAGTCTTTAAATGAAGAGCAATGGGCAAAAAATTTAAATGCTGGGGAAAAGGATTTACAACTTTTAGTTAATAACAAAAAATATATGTTAAAGACCCATATAATGCCTGAACTTGGTTATTCAACTTATGGATTTGTATCTATTGATGAAATAAATAATAATTTAATTAAGGCAAGTATAGCTTCTATATTAATTATTATAATAAACTTTATAGTGGCAATAGTAATAATTACTTTATTTGCTAGGTCATTTGAAAAAACTATCAAAAAGGTAAAATCAGTAGTTTTAAAATGTAAAGAAGGGGACTTTAGTAAACGTATAGAAGTGGAAACTATAAAGACAGAAGAATTTTTCCAAATTGGAGATTCTGTGAATCTAATGATAGAAGATATTACAGCTATATTAAAAAAGACTTCAGATATAACAACGTATTTATCTAGTACGGCCTTAAAACTTAATGAGGTTGTAGATACAGCGGATATATCTAACGATGATATTACTACAGCAATCAGACAGGTATCAGAGGGTGCTATTAATCAATCATCTATGCTAGAAGAAGGAGTTAATATATCTTTAGAATTAGGGGAATCTGTGGATTATATATCTAAATGCACAAATGAGATATTTTTACAATGTGATGATGCTGAACGTTCTACTAGTGATGGTAAGAATGCAGTGCAAGAACTTAAGGATATGTATGAAGAAAATAATAAATCAATAATGAATGTAGTTAAAACTTCAAAAACTTTAGAAGCAAATTCAAAGAAGATAACTATGATTTTAGATACTATAAAAGCAATAACTAGTCAAACCAACTTGTTAGCATTAAATGCTAGTATAGAGGCAGCTAGAGCTGGTGAAGCTGGCAAAGGATTTGCAGTAGTTGCAGATGAAGTAAGAAAACTTGCAGAACAGTCAAGTTTATCAGCTGATGAAATTGAAGAAGTTATAAAATCTAATATAAGTGATATAAATTTAGTAAGTGAAGAAATTAGTTTTTCAAAGGAAATTATATTAAAGACATCTAAAAAAGTTGAAAATACATTTGAAAATTTTGAAAAAATTAATAAATCTATAGATATGTTAAAGGAGAAGATTGAAACAAGTAGTAATACAATGGTAAAAGTAAATGGTGCAAAGGATTCATTTATTGATAAACTTCAAGATATATCAGCTGTTTCACAAGAATCAGCGGCATCTACAGAAGAGGTAAATGCATCTAGTGAAGAACAAAAAAATAGATTAAAAGATGTATTAAAAGCATCTAATAAACTAAAAGAAATATCATGTGAATTGGAAGAAATATTAAATAAATTCAAAATATAAATAAATAAAATAAAGAAATAGCCTTAATTTAGGCTATTTCTTTATTTAAAATTTTATAGTTTAAAATATAAAAAAAGCACTATAATATATAGTACTTTAAGGAATAATTTCTATTTCTTTTTTCATTTGAGTATTAACATATTGTAAATGATCTAACATAGCTTTTTCAGCAGCTACTGGATCATGATTTTTTAATGCTGATAAAATAGCTCTATGTTGCTGAATAAGCATATTAATATTTTCTTCTTTTGTTATCACATTTCTTCTTATGTCTTTGATAAAAGCTTCAATTAAAAATGATATAGCATTTAATATACTTAGTATAAGAAAGTTTTTAGAAGCTTGAGCTATCTTATAATGAAAGTCTATATCTATATCTACCAGTGTATCTTTTAAATCAGACTTTAGAGATTCATCAAAAAGAAGTTCCATTTCTGCCAATTCTTCATCAGTTATTCTTTCAGCAGCTAATACAACGGATCCTCTTTCAATAATGTTCCTAAGCTCTAATATTTCATCAGAATTACTTTCTTTTAATAAAAATATAGTAGATAAAGGTTTTAACAAGGTGTTTTCAAAGCTATTTTTTATAAAGTTTCCTTCCCCTTGTCTTGACTCTATAAGTCCCATAATTTCTAATTCTCTAAGGGCTTCTCTTATAGAAGTTCTACTAACTTGTAGACTTTCTGCCATTTCTCTTTCAGAAGGAAGTTTATCTCCTTTTTTAAAAGTACCTGTAATAATCATCTCTTTGATTTGTTCTATAACTTTTTCATAGACTCTTGTATTTTTTATAGGACTAAACATAATTATTCATCCCTTCAAATATAAAAGAAAAACTTACATATAAGTTTTTCTTTTTTAATCAAAATTATTATTTTGCCAATAATATAAATTTTTTATATTATTGGCAAAATAATAATTACTTTCACTAAAATTATACACTAAGCTCCAAAATTATGTCAAGTATAGGGAATATGTAAGAATTATGTAGATAAATAAATTTAAGTGTTTTTAAAAACTGTTAATTAATTAACTATTATTGAGATTAATGAAATTATATGGTAATATGATTATAAACTTACTGGTAATACCAATAAACCAATAGACCATTAAGCCACATTTTGATTGTTTACTAGAATTAATTTATATTAATTTTAAATCTTTAGGAGGTAGTTTAAAAATGATAAAAAAAAGAAATTCTACTAAAATATCAATTATAGGGTCAGGTGCAGTGGGGGCAACTACTGCATATTCATTAATGTTATTAGGAGTTGCTACGGAATTAGTATTAGTAGATGTTAACAAAGCAAAAACAGAAGGCGAAGCTATGGATTTATCACATGGAGCAGATTTTGTAAAACCTGTAAATATAATAAGTGGAGAGTATAAAGATACAAAAGACTCAGATATTGTTGTAATTACAGCTGGAGCGGCACAAAAGCCAGGTGAAACAAGACTGCAATTGGTAAATAAAAATATTAATATATTTAAATCAATAATTCCAGAGGTAGTAAAATATAATAAAGATGCTATCCTATTAATAGTTTCAAATCCAGTAGATATATTAAGTTATTTGACTTATAAGCTATCTGGATTTCCTAAAGAAAGAGTTATAGGATCAGGTACAGTTTTAGATACATCAAGACTTAAGTATGAAATAGGTAAAAGGTATAATATAGATCCAAGAAATGTGAACACTTATGTCATAGGCGAACATGGTGACTCAGAGATAGCTACTTGGAATATAACTAATATTCAAAATATCAAAATTGATGAATATGCCGATAAAGAAAATTTTGAATATAATGATAAATTCAAAGAAGAAGTTTATGAGAATGTTAAAAATGCAGCTTATGAAGTTATTAATAGAAAAGGTGCTACTTTCTATGCTGTGGCTTTAGCAGTAACACGTATTGTAAAAGCTATATTAGGAGATGAAAAGACTATACTACCAGTTTCAACTTTAGTAGAAAACTACTATGGAATTAAAGATGTTTATTTGGGATTACCATGTGTAGTAGGTGGGACAGGTGTTGAAAAAGTATTAAATATGGATTTAAGTGAATTAGAAGCGGATAGTCTAGTTAAATCTGCAGAAACTTTAAAAGAAACTTTAAATAATGCTTCAGGATTATAAAAATAAATATTAATTAGTTGAAAATTTTCTTAAAAAGTCTAATTATAATTAATTAAAAATTTGATTAATAACAAAGTTTTTTACTATTATTTTCAATTTGGGTTTTGTTATATTAAATTATTAACTTATAACAATAATGAGAGGTAGTCAAATTTTAGATTACCTCTTAACTTATATAGTTCCAAGTTAAATTTGAAGTGTTTGGGAGTATGTCTCACTATTTTAAGTTTTAAGTTTAAAAATTAAAATTACTAAAAAACAGAGAAAATAGCTAGGCTAAAGCCATAGCTATTTAATTATTTGCTACATTTTCTAAAATTTGATAATGTGGTGAAGTTTTATATTTATTTTCGTTAAAAATACGTTCATAACAATAAGATATTATATCACTTCTTTTTATTATACCTATAAAAATGTTTGAATCATCAACTACAGGCACAAAGTTCTGAGATTTTGCTGTTAAAATTAAATTTTCTATATTAGAGTTTATTGAAACAGCTTTATTTTGAACATGTCTAGGAATTTCTTTTATTAAAACCTTTTCGCTATTTTTCAAATTAATATCAGTATCATTTTTTAATTTCCAAAGAATATCCCCTTCAGTTAAGGTGCCAACATATCTGCCTTTTTCATCAACTAAAGGAATTGCAGTATATCTATGATATTCCATTCGCTCCATGGCTCTTCTCATCGAAGCAGTAACTTTTTCATGTACTACTTGACTTTTAGGAGTAAGGAAAAAAGCAATATTCATGTAATCATCCTCCAATTAAGGCATTAAAAATAAATTTATAGTTTTATTTATGCCTAATTTAAATAATTATTTATAAATAGAGATTTTTACTATATTTATAAATAATCATTTAAGTATTAAACTTGTCCTTAAAATAAGTTATGTATTAAAAAATACAATTTTAAAATCTTCCCTATATAATATATTATACCAATTTAAATGGCATTTTTGTTACAAAATAGTTAATTTAAATAGTTAACATAAAATATAGGAACATATGAATAACATATGAAGGAATATTGTATGAAAACCATACAATATTCTTTCATATGTTTTGATTGTATTTATGTAAATGTATAATTAAATTAATAGTTTCCAGTAGATAATGATTTTATAATGTCAAGATGGTTCTTATAGTCTATGAGCATGGAATTGATTTTATTTATAGTATCTTTATCAAGAGAATTACATTCATTAAAATGTTTTTCAGTCATTGTATATCCAATATTACAAGCATTATATACTTCTTCTAAAAGATCTTGTGTTGAATGAATTGTAATTTCGTTTTTAAATTCATTAAATAGTTCAGAAGCTTTACCAATAATGCCAACAGAGTATGAAGGTGTTCCACCAATACTTTGTATTTTATTACTAAACCATTGGGCTTGGGTTTTATAATCATTTTGTATGTTTAAAAAAGCATGTTTTACGTCTAAATTTTCTGCTTTTTTAATATAACTATCAAAGGAATCAATACCCATATATAATCCTTTTAAAAAATCATTTAATTCATTGACAAAATCATTATTATTTCTAGTGTTCATGAAATCACTCCTTAATATAACATATGTAATAAAATTTTTATTATATATGTATATCATTTGCAAAAAATAAAAATCTATGACAATAATACATAAAAAATCATAATTAGATTCAAAATGATAGATAGAAAATTTAATATTATTATGAAAGAATATAAATAAAAAAGCAAAGCTTAAATAAAATCAAAATAATTTATTTAAGTTTTGCTTCCCTATATTACATTAGATAAAACATAAAGCCAATAATATGCTATTATACATAAACATCATAAACATAAACTTATAAGATAATTTAGATGTACATTGAGCATAATAATGACGTCCTGAATAACAACGATTGTATAATCCATCTTGGATTTCTGGCCAGCGTTTAAGTGTATTTAAAAATAAAAGTCCTGCTAGTTTAGACATGTTTTTAATTTTACTTTTAAAGCTATGAAAGCCATGTCTACAACTCATTGCATTGTATATATTTGAGGCTTCATCGTTAATTAATAATATGTAAAGTTCCATTGATTTAGCTATATCGCAAATATCTTGTAATGGAGTTATTTTGGATACTAATGAAAGTATATGATCAAGTGGTGTTGTAAGTGTTAAATAAGATATGCACATACCACCAGAAACACCTTTTAAAATAATTACAAGTATGTAATTAAAATTATAGACAAATAACAATGTTATTGAAGATAATAGGGAAAAGGATAATATACCTATATTGAATTTTAATACTATGTCTTTAGGATTATTAGCTTTTATGTGAAGAATTAAAAAAATAAATATGTTTAATATAAGTGGAAGAGGTTTATGTACAAATCCCAGAATAATCATAGGAAAAATGCATAGGCATAACTTTTCCAAGGGATGCCTATGACTTTCTTTGCTTATTTTTGAATAAGCTATGATTGTTTTGAGCATTGAGTCTTTCTACCTACATAATAGCCAATAAAACCTGCTCCTATAGCTGCTTGTAAACAGAATAATAGTGTTTCTATTTCTCCAGATGGTGGTTCCCAGATATGGCTAAACCAAGGTTCATAATTACCATCAATTTCAGCTATAACTTCTTCCATTTGATCATCTCCACCTACAAATTCACTTGTAGAACCATAATAAGCTAGTGGTGCAATTATAAGAAATGCACTTAAAATTATTAAGATAATAATATTTTTCTTTTTCATCTTATATCATTTCCTCCAATGTATGTAATTCCTCTTTTGAGTGTTTTTCAATAAACTCAAATATTATAACAGTAAATATTCCTTCAACAATAGCAAGTGGAATTTGAGTCACTGCAAATATTGCAAAGAATTTTCCAAATGCAGCTATTACACTTCCGCTGCCAGAATGAGCAAGAGCCATTTGTATAGATGTTATTAAATAAGTTGATAAATCACCTAAAAATGCGGCTAAAAATATAGCAACTTTTTTATTTGAATTTTTAAAAATTTTGTATATAAAGAATGAAACAAATGGTCCTACTATACCCATTGAAAAAACATTAGCTCCTAGAGTTGTTAGTCCACCATGAGCAAGTAAAAGCGCTTGAAATAAAAGAACTAGAGATCCAACAACGCTCATAGCAAATGGTCCAAAAATAAGTGCACCTAAAGCAGTTCCTGTAGCATGTGAACTACTACCTGAAACAGATGGTAATTTTAGTGCTGATATAACAAAGCAAAAGGCTGCAACTAAAGCTAAAAGCATTTTTAAATCTTTGTTAGTGCTTGTCTTAGTTTTGATTTGTTTTATACCTATAATAACAAAAGGTATACAAAGTACAAAATAAGTAATGCACCAACCAGGGCTTAAAAATCCTTCAGCTATATGCATTGCAGAAGCGGTATATGGTATAAATAAGCATAAAAATAGTGCTAAAAGTAAAGTATGTTTTTTTCTCATAAAAAATCCCTCCATATTTTAATAATAAATTTTATAATATTTTTAATAATAAACTTTTAAAATTAATTTTGTTGATTTGAAAAATTAAAAAAATTTAATTTTAAGATATGATATTAAAAATCATTCTCAAATTATTTTAAGTACAAATATATGTATATAAAAAAAGTAGGGTAACTACGAGGGAATGGACTTTAAGTTAAAAATAACCTAATAGTTCCCTACTAAAAATAAACATTAGTTAAATATTACTTTTAAAATTCAAAATTCTTAAATACATCTAAGAATTTATCAATATGCTCATCCGTATGTTTTACAGATAAGAATAAAGCTTCAAATTGAGATGGAGCAATATATATTCCGTTTTTTAACAAATGAAGATAAAGTTTTGAAAATAATTTAGTATCACAAGTTTTGGCATCATCATAATTAGTTACTTGAGCTATATCAGTAAAGAATATAGTCATCATTGCACCACATCTATTTATTGTCATAGGTATACCTTTCTCTTTTGCAATTTTAAGCATACCATTTTCTAATTTTGATCCTAGTCTTTCAAGATGTGTATAGTATTCAGGATGATTATAAAGTTTTGTTACCGCTGAAAGACCTGCTGCCATAACTACTGGATTTCCAGACATGGTTCCAGCTTGATAAACAGGACCTACTGGTGATAGCTTTTCCATTATCTCTCTTTTTCCACCATAAGCACCACATGGAAGTCCACCACCCATTATTTTTGCATAGCAAACTATATCAGGAGTTACATCAAATAATGTTTGTGCACCTTTATATGCAACTCTGAATCCACACATAACTTCATCAAAAATTAAAAGTGCACCATATTCTCTACAAAGACTTTCAAGTTTTTTCATAAACTCATTAGATGCTTTTATGACACCCATATTTCCAGCAACAGGTTCTATAATGACACCAGCTATATCATGTCCATACTTTTTAAAAATTTCTGTTATACTTTCAATGCTATTGTAATTAGCTATTAATGTATTTTTTATACTTTCTTGAGGAACTCCTGCACTTCCAGGTATACCTTCAGTCATAACACCAGAACCGGCACTTACAAGGAACCCATCAAAATGACCGTGGTAACATCCAGCAAATTTTATAATTTTATTTTTTCCAGTATAACCACGTGCTAACTTAACAGCACTCATAGTAGACTCTGTTCCAGAATTGACCATTCTTATTAAATCTATATTGTCTAGTGTTTCGCATAGATGTTTTGCAAGCTTTAATTCTAAATTAGTTGGTGCACCAAAAGCTATAGATTCACTACAACATGTTTTTATAGAATTAACTATATCTTCATCGTTATGACCAAGAATCATAGGTCCCCAAGCACCAATAAAATCAATATATGTATTTCCATCTTCATCAGTTATTGTTGCACCATTACCACTTTTAATTACTGGAGGGGTAATTCCCATATCTTTTAATGCTCTAACAGGGCTATTTACACCGCCAGGTATGTACTTTTCTGATTCTTTAAAAATTTGATTACTTTTTTCTAAATTCATAAATAAAACCTCCTTAAGTTATATGCAATGTTTATTAAATATCGCAAAAAATCTTTTCAATAATTGATAATGCTTCTTTGCCTTTACCATTTAAAGTTTCTTCTTTTAAAACTTCAATAGCTCTATTAACGTATGCATTACTAGTGCTTTTGATAAGAGTTTCCACTAACTTATCATTATCTTTTGTAAATTTTTTTTGAGTATATGTTTTAAACCTGGTGCTATATATTATGTTGCTTTTTTTAATCATTTTCATAATATGAGGGGATAGGGATCTAAGCTTAACCCATTCTAAATACTCATACATGTATTTTTTTACTATGTAATAATGTTCTTCCATTAAAGTTTTTCTTAATTTTTTATTTTCAGCATCTATAGTATGAATTTCATCTATATCATAAACAGTTATATTAAGTAAATTATCTATAGAATTACAAACATCTCTAGGTACAGCTAAGTCAAAAATTAAAAGATTTTTTATGTCCTCAACATCATTTTTTTTAATTATAAAATTCTTTGACGAAGTGCAACTTATAAGTACGTCAATTTTATGTAAATATTTATTTTTATCGTTTACATGAATTATCTCAACTTTATCATTAGAATTTTTAATTAAATCATCATTCTTAACTTTTTCTATGTCCCTACAAGCTATATATAATCTATCAAAATTATTATCATTGACAAGTAAGTTTTTAAAACATAATTTACCTACATCACCAAAACCTATAATCATAAAGATACGTTTTTGCTTATTTATAGCTTCTTTTATTGCAATAGAAGAAGAAGAAACAGGAATTTTGTAAAGCATAGTTTCTGTTTTAAATTCTTTTCCACATCCAATTGCATTAATAAATAGTCTTTCAAGTGGACCTTTTATAACATTAAGCTCTAAAGATTTAAAATATCCATCTTTAACTTGACCTAATATTTGGTCTTCTCCTAATATTTTAGAATGAAATCCACAACATAATTCCATGATATGTCTTACAGCATTTTCCCCTGTAGAAATAAAAGTATATTTTATATCATTAATATCCCAATTTAAAGTTATGAAGATTTTCTCAACTAATAAATCATTATTACTTTCTTGAGAAGAAAAATATACTTCTGTTCTATTACAAGTAGAAATTATAATAACTTCATCAAGAAAACTTTTAAGATTTAGTAAGTTACTCTCTAAATCTGAAGAATTAATACTAAATCTACTACGAACATCTAAAGTTACATCTTTATTTAACCCTATTAATCTAACCATGTATAAACCATCTCCTAATTACAAGAACAAAATATTTAAGTTTTAAAATAACAATACTTTAGTATTATATACTTATGAATAAAGTAAATGTGTAAATATATTAATTATTATTATATTGCACTAAAGTTTTATATATTTACCTAAATATAGGCAATAAAAAAACTCACAAAAGTGAGTTTATAATCAAAAAATACATAAATATTTTATATAAACAACACTTTCCTTCCGCCCGAAGGTTTGTGGTTAGATTTACGGCAGGTCTCCTGACTTACGGGTCAATCTCCTTTTACCTTCCCAAAGCAAAGCTTCAGTGGTTAAAATTCGTCTCCGTTACAGTAGCGGGGGCTGTAGTGGGTTTACACCACTTTCCCTATTAAACTATTAAAAGTACCATAAAAAGTATTAAATTTAAAATTGTACAAGCAAATTATAACACAATAAAAACAATTTTGAAAGATTATAATTAAAAAAAATACAAAATTACGACAAATCAAGAAAAAAACATGTATAATTAAAAAATAAAGACTATTAAGATAAATTGTAAAATTAGCTAATTTTACAATTGAATAATATATCATTATAATAATATAGGATTAATTTGATAGTAAAAGGATATAAAATGTTAATATATGTATTAAATAGGAGGATATATATGGATTTTTTTAAGGAAAAGCTAAAAAAGCAATCAAAAACGTCTATTGCTTTAACAATATTATTAATTATTGCAATTATATTTATAGGACAAATCTATTATAATGAGAAGGAATTTATAAAAAACTTTAACGATTTTAAGAAATATTTTACAGAAAGAAATGAAGAAAGTGCACATGGGATTTATATTGATATAAAAAAACAATCTCATAAGGAGAAGGTTGATGTATACATATTAGATCAATTAGATGCATTTAAATATAATTTAGAAAATGATTCTATTGAAAATAGTCATATTGATGATGCCACTAAAGAGTTAAGCTATTTTGAATTTTATTCTGAAAAGTCAGAAAAAGTCAAAGAAGAGTATACTAAAATGCAATTTTATGTTGAGGACTATAATCATTATAAAAATGGATTGGAAGCTTATGATAAAAAAGACTTTGTAAAAGCAAAAGAGGAGTTTGAAAAAGTAACTTCAAATTATAAACAGTATAATGAAGCTCAAACTATGGCTGAAAAAATGAGTGCCAAATCTAAAGAATGGTCATTAAAGAAATGTAATGAATTATTATCTTTAGGTGATATAGAAAATGCTATAGTTGAACTAGAAAAAGGTTTTTTACTAAATAAAGAGGATTCTGATTTATTAAAGGAAAAAGAAAATATTGAAAAAAATAAAAGTGAGTATTTAAAAAATAGAAAAGAAATCAGTGAATCTTTAGAAAAAATAAAAAAATTAAATTGGATTAAAGACGAGAAAAATATAATTATAGAAGAAGTGAAATATAAAGAAAAAGATTTTTACAAAATTATAGAAAAAGATGAAAAAAATGAAAATATATGGGAATATGAATTGTATATAGAAAAAGTTCAAATTAATAATGAGAACACAGAAGAAGAAAAAGATGAAGTTATAAAAGAAGTTATCGCTTTACTTATAAAAGATAAAGAAGAAAAAAAATTAGATGATTTTATAAAAGAAAGTGAAACAAAATAATGATTTTTTGAAAAGGGCGAAAGCCCTTTTATTTTTTGACATTTAAAATTAAAAAAATTTAAAATATTAGCGTTAAAATGAAAAGTTTGATAATATATAAATAAGTTATAATGTACAAAAGTATAATATTTATTAATATGATGAGTTTTTCATATGTAAAAGAGAAAGTATATTCTTTTATGATGTAGGTTATGTAAATATAATTTGAAAAAGTATATATAAAGTATTTAGATATACATACTTTAAAAAAATAATTAAGGGGGACATTCTTATGGATAAATTTGTAAAAAGAGGCAATTTAGTTTATATAAGAAAGCCTGACTTTGAAGAAATTGATTATATAAAAAAGCTTTGGAGCGATGAAGATACAATGAGAGATGTGGGAGGCGCAATTCATTATAGTGAATATAAATGGGAGAATTGGTACAAAAGAATGGTTGACCCTGGAAACGGAAAGAATTTTTATTGTTTAATATATAATATGGAAAACACACCTATTGGGGAAGTGAGTTTTCATGGATATGATAGAAATACTAAAACTGCTGATTTAAATGTTAAAGTTGAAAATAAATATAGAGGGAATAATTATGGCAATGAGGCAGTTATGCTATTATTAGAATATTATTTTAATAGTTATGGTGGGGAAGTTATTTTTGACACCGTTGCTAATGAAAATGGAATAGAAGCTCTTAAAACGTGGAAATTTGAAGTGCTTGAAGAAAAGGGAAAAGAAGTATTATTTAGAATGACAAAAGAAAATTTTAATAAAATGGTGGAGCAATAAAGTAGTAGCTATTATAATAAAGAGGTAATAAACTAAAGAAAGTGAGGTGTTTTGTTTAGTAAATGTAGTTTTATAGTTATAACTAGGGTGCTAAACAAAATGTTTATGAAGTTATTTTTTATATCTGATATTCATGGATCTCTTAAATATTGTAAATTAGCAATTGATGCTTTTATAAAAGAAAATGCTGATTATATAATAATATTAGGAGATGTTTTATACCACGGACCAAGAAATCCATTGCCAGAGGAATACAATCCTAAAGAAGTTGCAAAGCTACTTAATAATTATAGCAATAGAATAATAAGTGTAAGAGGAAATTGTGATGCAGATGTGGATCAAATGTTGCTTGAATATCCCTGTATGATGGATTATAGCACCATTTTATGTGATAATAAAAGATTTTTCTTAACCCATGGACATATTTATGATGAAGAAAAACATCCTAATATATGTAATGGTGATGTGTTAGTATATGGACATACCCATGTACCAGTAGCAAAGAAAGAAAATGGTATATATATATTGAATCCAGGTTCAGTAGCATATCCGAAAAAAGATAGTCCTAATAGTTATGGGATTTTAGATAAGGGTATTTTTTATATAAAAAAATTAAATGGAGATATAATAAAAGAACTAAAAATTATATAAATAATTATAATGATAAAGTTGTTTTTAAATGGATTACTTTCTTTTTAAAAACAACTTTTTAAATTGAATTATTTAATTAAATTATAACTTATTTGTAAACTGTATAAAGATTTACTCTATAATATATTTTCAAATTAAAGTTGAGTTTTAATATTATACAACTTTTTTATATTAGAATTTTAAATGCATAAATTAAGAAGTTAATTTTATAGATTATATTTAAAATTGCTAATAATTTCATTGTTGATATATTGAATCTTGATATATTTCTAAAATTAATGAAATATACCAAAGTTCATTAATTTTTGATAAAACTTGACATAGAGTTTGTTTAATTTTATAATCATAATTGAAATAAGTCGAAAATAACTGATAAAAAATTTACAAGTAATTTAATTTAAAAAGAATATAGAACAAGTTAGGTGCTTAGAATAAGTGAAAAGGGAATGTGGTTAAATTCCACAGCAGCCCCCGCTACTGTAATTGATGACAACTCTTTAAAATTGCCACTTTTTTAAAAATAAGAGGGGAAGGCAAAGAGAAGGATGATTCATGAGCCAGGAGACCTGCCTAATTTTAAAAAGCTTTCGGAGGGAAAGGACTATTTATTTTGTTTAAATTTCAAATAGTTTATTTACAACAAATAGATGCACCCTTTCAGGTGCATCTATTTTTATTTTGTGATTTTTAAGAAAATTCAATATGAAATTTAAATTATAAATTATAGTTTTTTCAATTAATTGAAACTATATATTATATTTTGATTTTAGAAATAATTGTAGTTGGAAAGGGTGTTTTTAAGATGGCAAAAATAATGGTACAAGGAACAGCGTCTTCTGTTGGAAAAAGTATTTTAGTTACGGCACTTTGTAGGATATTTACTCAAGATGGGTATAAGGTGTGTCCTTACAAGGCACAGAATATGTCTTTAAACTCGTACATAACATTAGATGGAAAGGAAATGGGGAGAGCGCAAGTACTTCAAGCGTATGCATCAGGATTAGAACCAGAAGCATATATGAATCCTATTTTGTTAAAACCAACTAGTGATCAAAAGTGTCAAATAATTGTTAATGGTGAAGTTTATGGAAATAGCTCTGCTATGGAATATCATAATCTTAAATTAAAATTTAGAGATATGTTAAAAAATCAATTTGATGAATTAGAAAAAAAGTTTGACATAATTGTTATGGAAGGTGCAGGAAGTCCAGCAGAGATTAACTTAAGAGACAGAGATATAGTTAATATGGGAATGGCAGAACTTGTAGATGCTCCTGTAATCTTAGTTGGAGATATTGATAAAGGTGGAGTATTTGCATCTTTAGTGGGAACATTAATGCTTTTAGAAGATAATGAGAAAGAAAGAGTTAAAGGAACTGTAATTAATAAATTTAGAGGTGACGTAGATATATTAAAACCAGGAATAGATATGCTTGAAGATATATCTAAAAAACAATGCTTGGGGGTTGTTCCACATTTTACATTAGCTTTAGAAGATGAAGATGGTGCAGTAGAATTAAATAAAAATATTACAGATAAAATAGATATAGCAGTTATAAAACTTCCAAGAGTATCTAATTTTACTGATTTAGATGCACTTAAAATTGAAGAAGATGTTTCCGTTAGATATATAACATCTTTAGAAGAATTTAAAAATCCTGATTTGTTAATTATACCAGGTACAAAAAATACCATAGAGGACTTAAATGTTCTAAAAACAAGTGGATTATTTGACAAAATAAAAGAATATAGTAAAAAAGGAAATGTTATAGGTATATGTGGTGGATACCAAATGCTAGGCAAAAAAATAAAAGATCCATATAAAGTTGAAAGTAATAATTTAGAAACAGAAGGGTTAGGTCTTTTAGATATTGAAACAGTTTTTGAAAATAAAAAAGTAACTACTAGGGTAGAAGGAACTGTAATCAATAAAGATTTATTTAATACAACAAAAGAAGATATAAATGTTTATGGATATGAAATTCATATGGGAGTATCAGAATTAGGCGAAAATGCAGATCCATTATTTAGAATAACAAAAGAAAATGGTGAAAAATGTGATCATATTGATGGCGTTATTAATAAAGAAAGAACTGTAATAGGAACTTATCTTCATGGAGTATTTGATAATATAGATTTTAGAGAAGTTATAATTAATGAATTAAGAAGTAAAAAAGGCGTAGAATGCAAAAAAGCACAACCATATGAAAATCTTAGAGAAAAAGAGCTTGATAGACTAGCTGATTTAGTAAGAAGTTCTTTAGATATGGATAAAGTATACGAAATAGTTGGTTTAAAAAAATAGGAACTGATTACTCATTTTAAACTGTTCTTAAAGAATATGACATTTAAACGTATTCTTAAATTAAAATAATCAGTGCTTAGGAATTAAGAATTAAGAAATTATTACTTGTATGTTATGAATTTTAAATATATAAATAGATATTACACAAAACATTTAGAATCATCAAAAAATGAGTTGTAAGGGTTAATCTTAATTCTTAATTAACCTAAGAAAATTATATAGAATTATTTTTCTAGGGAGGTGAAAATATGTTTAATTTTGATTTGAAACAAAATATTATATATATATTTATAGCTATAATTATAGATTTTATATTAGGAGATCCAAATTGGATTCCACACCCAATAATTTATATAGGAAAACTTATAAATATTATTGAAAAAAAACTTAGAAGTAAATTTGAAAATAATTATAAATTAAAAAGAGCAGGAGCATTAATGGTAGTTATAGTTTGTATGTTGACTTACTGTATACCATATATATTATTAAGATTTGCACTTATAAATAAAGTTATTTTTCACATATTAAATGTAATAATAATTTGGACGACTATTGCAGCTAAAAGTTTAGATAATGCAGCAATGGAAGTATATAATTCATTAAAAAAAGAGGACATAGAAGATGCAAGGGTAAAACTTTCTTACATAGTTGGTAGAGATACAAAGGAACTAGCAGCCCATGAGATAATAAGAGCAGATGTAGAAACTGTTGCTGAAAATGCATCTGATGGAATAATAGCACCTATATTTTATGCGCTTATTGGAGGGGCACCGCTTGCAATGATGTATAAAGGTGTAAACACAATGGACTCTATGGTAGGATATTTAAATGAAAAATATAAAAATATAGGATTTTTTCCTGCTAATGTAGATGATATATTTAATTATATTCCGGCTAGAATAACAGGGGTTCTTATGTGTTTATCTGCTTTTGTAGTAAATGGAAGTATAACAGAAAGTTTCAAAATAATGATAAGAGATAGAAAAAATCATAAAAGTCCCAACTGTGCATATCCAGAAGCTGCTACAGCAGGAGCTTTAAAAGTTCAATTAGGTGGAACAAATGTGTATTTCGGACAAGTCACTTATAAACCAACCATCGGTGATGATATAACAAAGTTAGATTATAAACATATAAAAAAGTCAGTTAAACTTATGTATGCAAGTGAGATTTTATTTGTTTTAATAATGATTTTAGCTTTAATAATATATAGAAGTTTAATTTAATAAACTAATGATAAATTGACAAAGGTGAGGTGTTACTTTTGAAACATGGAGGAGACATATATAGTGATGGAATATTAAAGGGAAAAAAATTAATAGATTTTAGTTCTAATATAAATCCTTTAGGGGTTCCAAATTCAATTATAAACAATATTAGTGAAGCAGTAGATATGCTTAATGTATATCCAGATATAAAATATAGAATTTTAAAAGATAACATAATAGATTATGTAAGTGAATCATATGAGTATTTTGGAATGGAAAAAAGAGAAATTAAAGTGACACATGATAATGTATTATTAGGAAATGGAGCATCAGAAATTTTAGATTTAGCTATAGGAGCTTTAAAGTCTATAACAATAATAGTTCCATCATTTGTTGAATATGAAGATAATGCAATAAAACATGGTGTGGATATAAAATATTCATATCTAAAAGAAGACTTTACATATGATTATGAGGATATATTAGATAAGGTTAAAGGTAGTGAAGGATTAATAATAGGTAATCCAAATAATCCTAATGGATGTGTAATTGATAAAGAAAAATTCGAAACTATTTTAAATTACTGTGAATTAAATAATAAAATAATTTTAATAGATGAGGCATTTATTGAATTCACATTAAATTTAAATTTAAGTTTTGTAGATTTAATTAATAAGTATAAATGTTTAGTAATCATACGAGCTATAACAAAATTTTATGGGTTACCAGGAGTGAGGTTTGGTTTTGCATTGACTACAAATGAAAAAATCATAAATTATTTTAACCTTATGCAAAATCCATGGAATATAAACTGTTTTGCAGAAGTAGCAGTTAAATATGGCTTAAAAGATAAAAAATACATATTAGAGTCTATAGATTGGATAAAAATAGAAAGAAAATTAATGTTAGAAGAATTAGAGAAAACAAAATTTGTAAATACGGTGTATAATACTTATGGAAACTACATATTACTTAAATTAAAAGATATAAATTGTCATAAATTTTATGAAAAATTAAAAGAAAAAGGAATAATAATTAGGAAATGTGATAATTATAAAGGCTTAAATGAAGAATTTGTGAGAGTTGCAATAAAAGATAGAAAATTAAATTTAAAGCTATTAGAAGCTATAAATAGTTTGTAAATTACAAAAAATAAGGTGATGTTGTTGAAAGGTAATGTAGCATATTTGTCACTTAGAACAAACAGCTTAAAGGTATTAATAATAGGTGGAGGTAAGGCCGGTTTTATAAAACTGAAATCTTTTACAGAGAAGGGCGCTAGTGTAAAAGTAGTATCTAAAGAGTTTTGTAAAGATATTATAAATTACAATAGCGAAAAAAACTTTGAACTAAGCAATGAAGAGTATAATGATGAGTTAATAAATAAGGCCCATATAGTAGTTATAGCTACTGGCAATAAAGAATTAAATGACAAAATAAGGCATGATTGTGAGGAGAACTTTAAGTTTTATATAGATACTACAGAAGTTAGTAAAAGTCTTTGTACGATGCCAGTTATAGGTGAGACAGAAAATATGACTTTTGCCCTTCAAACTAAAGGAAAAAGTCCTAAAACAACTTTATTTATGAAGTATATATTAAGGGGAAAATTAATGGAGTATGACAATTATATAGAATTTACTGTAAAAGTAAGAAATTCTATAAAAGATATAAACAAGAAAAAGGAAGTTATGAATTTTATAGCTTCAAAGGACTTTTTATATTTTTTCAACAAAGGATATGGAGAAGAAATTTTAAATTTATTTTATGGAGGTAATAACCTTGAAATTAGCAACAAGAAAAAGTAAATTGGCACAGGTACAAACAGAATATGTAATGGAGCTCTTAGAAAAAAAACATGGGATAAAAAGTGAAAAAGTGCTAACGGATACTTTAGGTGACAGAAGATTAGATGTAACTTTAGATAAAATAGGGGGAAAGGGTTTATTTATAAAAGAACTAGAAGTTTTGATGATTGAAAGACTTGCAGATGCAGCAGTACATAGTATGAAGGACATGCCTTATGAATTACCAGAAGGATTTGAAATAGCAGCTACACCGTGTCGTGAAGATGTTAGAGATGCTTTTGTGTCCTTAAAAGGTGTTAAATTTAAAGATTTAAAAATAGGAGCTAGAGTTGGAACTAGTAGCAAAAGAAGGGCAACTCAATTAAAAATATTAAGACCAGATATTGATATAGTTCCTATAAGGGGAAATGTTCAAACAAGAATAGAAAAAATAGAAAAAGAAAATTTGGACGGTATTATATTAGCAGCTGCAGGGCTTAAAAGATTAGGAATGGAAAATATAATAACAGATTATTTTGATCCAAATGATATGGTTCCAGCTGTAGCACAAGGAGCTTTAGCCATAGAGATAGCTAAGAATTTAGATAATAAAGAAGTATTTACTTCTTTAAATGATGAAAACGTAAGAATTTGTGTTGATGCAGAAAGAAGCTTTATGAAAGCACTAAAAGGGGATTGTCATTCAACAATAGGTGCGTATGCAAAAATTTGTGATAGCAAATTGAAAGTCATAGGTGTATATGAGGTTAATGAAAAATTAGTAAAAAGAAAAGTAGAAGGTAATATAGAAGATAATATAAAACTTGGTGAAGAATTAGCAAAATTAATTTTAGAAGACAGA
Organism: Clostridium sp. ATCC 25772; assembly: GCF_001573875.1. Classification (NCBI taxonomy): domain Bacteria; kingdom Bacillati; phylum Bacillota; class Clostridia; order Eubacteriales; family Clostridiaceae; genus Clostridium; species Clostridium sp. ATCC 25772. The sequence continues at coordinate 61,919 of NZ_LFRG01000007.1, read as the reverse complement.
TAGAAAGTCCTATCTTAATAATAGGAGGAGAAGCAATGAGTAAAGTATATTTAATTGGTGCAGGGCCTGGACATGAAGAACTTATAACATTAAGAGCTGTAAATGTTTTAAAAAATTGTAGTGCAATAATGTATGATAGACTTTGTGGGGAAAGCTTTTTGAAATATGTAAATAGTGACGCAAAGATTTATTATTGTGGAAAAGAGCCGGGATGTCACTATAAAACACAAGAAGAAATAAATGATATGATAGTGTCACTTGCTAAAAAAGGTCATACAGTAGGAAGAGTAAAAGGGGGAGATCCATATATATTTGGCCGTGGTGGAGAAGAAGCACTTAGACTTTTAGAAGAAGATATAGAATTTGAAGTAGTTCCTGGTGTGACATCACCAATATCTGTTTTAAATTATGGTGGAATTCCTGTTACTCATAGAGGCATTGCAAGAGGATTTCATATATTTACTGCTAAAAGCAAAGATAATATGGATTTAGATTTTCCTGTTATATCTAAGTTAAAAGGTACATTGATATTTATGATGGGTTTTGAAAAATTAGGTTTGATTACTAATAACCTAATTGAAAATGGAATGGATAAAAATACTCCATGTGCTGTAGTGATGAGGGGTACAACATCAAAACAAAAAAAGGCAGTAGGAACATTAGAAAACATAAAAGAGAAAGCTCTAGAAAATGGACTTGCAAATCCAAGTATAATTGTTGTTGGTGATGTTGTTAAATTCCATGATAAGCTTAATTGGTTTGAGAGAAAACCACTATTTGGAAAAAATATTTGTATAACAAGAACTAAGAATCAAAGTAGAGAAATACGAGAAAAACTTGTAGATTTAGGTGGAGAAGTAACAGAAATAAATTCAATAAAAATTAAGCCAACTAGTGAAAAATTAACTCCATACATAGAAAAATTAAGTCACTATGACTACGTCGTAATAACAAGTGCAAATGCAGCTAGTATTTTCTTTAACTATCTAATAGAAAAAGAAATAGATATAAGAAATATAAAAGCGAAATTCATAACTATTGGACCAGCTAGCGATAAAGCTATAAGAAAATTTGGAGTAGTTCCAATTTTATGTGCTAAAGAATATGTTGCAGAAAATCTTTTTGAACATATGAAGGAGTTTATAAAAGAAAATGACAAAATACTTCTTCCAAGATCTAAAAAAGCAAGAACATTTTTAGTAGAGGCATTAGAAAGTAAAGGATGTATAGTAGATGAGTGTCATATATATGAACCAGAACTTGGGGATGCTGTTGGTTTAAATAGATTTAAAGAATGTGATGTAGTAGTATTTACAAGTCCAAGCACCGTAATTAATATGATAGAACTTGTAAGTATTGAGGAAATAAGAAATAAGACTGTATTATCTATAGGACCTATAACTTCAGTAGAACTTAATAAAAACAATATAGAACATATTGTATGTGATAAAAGTAGTAATGATGGAATGATAGATAAACTTATAGAAATATATAACAAATAAGATCCAAGAATAAAAAAAGGAGTGTTTTAAATGTTAACAGGGTTAAGAAGATTAAGAGAAAATGATGCAATAAGATCAATGGTTAGAGAAACTATCTTAAATACAAATGATTTCATATTCCCTATATTTGCAGTTGAAGGTGAAAATATAAAAGAAGAAATTTCATCATTAAAAGGAAATTATCATTGGTCTTTAGATAGATTACCGGAAATAATTAAGGAAGTTAAAAAAGCAAAAGTAAGAGGTGTTATAGTTTTTGGAATTCCAGATCATAAAGATGAAGTTGGAACTTCTGCTTTTGAGGAAAATGGAATTGTTCAAAGAGCAGTTAGAAAAATAAAAGAATTAGATAAAAATTTATTTGTAATTACCGATGTATGCATGTGCCAATATACAAGCCATGGACATTGTGGAATTATAGAAGGTGAAAGAGTAGTTAATGATAAATCAGTAGAAATTATTTCTAAAATAGCTTTATCTCATGCAAAAGCAGGAGCTGATATGGTAGCACCTTCTGATATGATGGATGGAAGAATTGGTGCTATAAGAGATATTTTAGATGCTAATGGATTTGATTATGTTTCAATAATGGCATATAGTGCTAAATATTGTTCAGCAATGTATGGCCCATTTAGAGCAGCAGCTAATTCATCACCACAATTTGGTGATAGAAAAACTTATCAAATGGATCCAGCAAATGGTCGTGAAGCATTAAGAGAAATAGAAGCAGATATAATAGAAGGTGCTGATATTATAATGGTTAAACCAGCGATGATTTATTTAGATGTAGTAAAGGCAGCATACGATACTTTTAACATTCCAATAGCTGCATACAATGTAAGTGGTGAATATGCAATGATAAAATGTGCAAGTGAAAATGGATTATTAGATGAAAGAGCATCAGCCCTTGAAATGTTAACTTCTATAAAAAGAGCAGGTGCAAAACTGATAATAACATATTATGCAATTCAAGCTTCTCAATGGCTAAATGAAAATTAGTGAGTGTGATTTTTATGAAAGGTATAGTATTAGCTTCTAATTGTAGTGGTGGTGGAAAAACCACTACTACACTTGGAATAATGAAAGCACTAATGAAAAAAGGTTATGATGTTCAAGGGTACAAAGTGGGACCAGATTATATTGATTCAGCTTTTCACAAGCACATAACGAAAAAACCAAGTAGAAATTTAGATTTATTTTTAATGGGTGAAGAAGGTGTAAAAGCTTCTTTTTCTAGAGGTATTGGAGATGTTGCTATAGTTGAAGGAGTTATGGGTCTTTATGATGGTAAAGGAATAAACAGTGAGTTTTCAACGGCGCATGTAGCTAAAGTTTTAGACTTACCGATAATTTTAATTTTAAGTCCAAAAGCTCAAAGTGCTACTTTAGCAGCAGAAATACAAGGTATTTTAAATTATAAAGATGAGTTTATCAAAAATACTAACATAAAAGGTGTAATTTTAAATAATATAGCACCAGGATATTATAATCTTTTAAAAACCATAATAGAAACCCATTGTAAAATAAAAGTTTATGGATATATTCCGAAGGATAAAGAGTTAACATTAGAATCTAGACATTTAGGTTTAGTTCAATGTAGCGAAACTGATGATATAGATTATAAAATTGATAAGTGTAGTAACCATATATTAGAAAATATAAATATAAATAGTCTCATGGCTGATTTAAAGCAGTGTGATACATATGATGATAAATATCATGTAAAAAATAGGAACTTTAACATAGCAGTAGCGAAGGATGAAGCCTTTAGTTTTTATTATAGAGAGAATCTAGAGTTACTAAAGGAGTGTGGAAACATAATATATTTTAGTCCATTGAAGGATAAGAGATTACCACAAAATATAGACTTTTTATATATAGGTGGAGGGTATCCTGAAGTTTTTGGAAAAGAACTTTGTGACAATATTACTATGAGAAATTCTATAAAAGATGCATTAGAAAAGGGTTTGAAATGTTATGCAGAATGTGGAGGACTTATGTATCTTACTGAAGGAATAGAAGATTTAAATGGGAATTACTATGAAATGGTTGGTTTCTTTAAAGGAAAAACTGAAATGACAACAAGACTTCAAAATTTTGGATATTGTACTAATGAAATAGATGGCTTGAAAAAATCTATAAACGGACATGAGTTTCATAAATCAAAAGTTAGTTTAAATGAAAAAACAGTTTATAATGTTACCAAAAGTGGATTTGATGGAAAAATAAAAAAATGGACTTGTGGATATTTAAAAAAGAATACTTTAGCAGGTTACTGTCATACACATTTCTTTTCTAATATGGATTTTTTGAATTTTTTAATGGAAAATGATAATTAACAAATAAATTATATTAAGAACATAAAGTTTATTAAAAAATTAGGTGAAGTGAGGAATATAGATTATGAGAGATTACGTGAAAAGTCCTATGGGAATAGAAGAAAAAAGTTTTGAGATAATTGGAGAAGAAATGGCTCCACATAATTTTACAGAAGAACAATTAAAAGTAGTAAAAAGAGTTATACATACAACAGCAGATTTTGATTATCAAAATATAATACATTTTAGTGAGGATGCTATAAACAAAGCTAAATCAATATTAAAAGAAGGAAAGATGATTTATACAGATACTAATATGGCATTATCAGGAATAAGTAAGCCTGCATTAAAAAAATTGAATTGTAACGTAGAATGTTTTGTAGCTAGAGAAGATGTTAAATTAGAGGCAAAAGAAAAAGGAATAACACGTTCAATGGCAGGTGTAGAGAAAGCTGTAGAAGAAGGGGTAGAATTCTTTGTCTTTGGAAATGCACCAACAGCTATATTTAAACTTTTAGAACTTGTTGATGCAGGAAAAGTAAAACCAAAGTTTGTTGTAGGTGCACCAGTTGGATTTGTAGGAGCTAAAGAAAGTAAAGAACTTTTAGAAAAATATGATATACCTTATATAACTATTAGAGGAAGAAAAGGTGGAAGTGCAGTAGCCGCTTCAATTATGAATGCAATAATGTATATGATGGTTGAAAGATAGAAGGAATATTATGTTAGATTTATACGTAGAAGCAAATGGTAAAAAGTTAAGGTGTGGATATACTACCGGATCTTGTGCTACAGCGGCAGCTAAAGCAGCAACTAAGATGCTTTATGATATAGAAAGACAAATTATTGAGAATATAGAAATAATAACTCCAAAGGGAATTAAGCTTTCATTAGACATCCATGATGTAAAATTTGGAAATGATTTTGTTGAGTGTTCTGTCATCAAAGACGGTGGAGATGATATAGATGTTACCAATGGAATTAAAATTTTTGCAAGAGCAACTAAAAAAGAACATGGATATAAACTAAAAGGCGGAAAAGGTGTAGGAAAGGTAATGGGAGAAGGGCTTTATATAAAAAAAGGAGAACCTGCAATAAACCCTGTACCAAGAACTATGATAGAAAAAGAAGTAAAAGCGGTACTTCCAGAAAATGTTGGAGTTGAGATAACTATATTTATACCTAAAGGAGAAGAAATAGCAAAGAAAACTTTTAATCCAAGATTGAATATAGTTGGAGGGATATCTGTTCTAGGAACTACAGGAATAGTAATGCCTATGTCGGAAGATGCCCTTATTGAATCAGTAAAGTTAGAGATAAATCAAAAGGTTGAAAGTGGAAGCAGTGAACTTATATTATTGTTTGGTAATATGGGGGAAGATTTTGCTAAAAAGTTTAATTTAAGCACTAAGGATATGGTTATTATGTCTAACTATGTTGGGAAGGCTTTAGAAACTGTTGTAGCTAAAAAAATTAAGAAAGTAACAATAGTAGGGCATATAGGTAAGTTATGCAAAATCGCTAGTGGTGCATTTAATACACATAGTAGGGTATGTGATGTAAGGTTAGAGACTTTAGCTTTAGAACTTGCTCTTATGGGCTATGATAAAGAATTAGTAACTAATGTATATAATGAAAAAACCACAGAAGGTGCTGTTGAACTTTTAGGTGATGGTTTTGAAAATCTATATGAAAGTATAGGAAATAAAGTTATAAAAAGAATGGAAATGTATACATATGGTGAGGTTAAAGTAGATGCAATAATGTATTCTATGAAAAGAGGAGTATTATTTAGTTCCTTAAAAGAAAGTAGGGAGTAGAGTATGGTTTATATAGTTGGTCTTGGACCAGGAAATAAAGATTATATATTACCAGTAGCAACCCAAACTATGGAAAAATGTGATGTTATATTAGGGTTTAGTAGAGCTATTGAAAGTATTGATCATATAAAAAAAGAAAAAATGCCATTAAATAGTTTAAATTCCATACTAGAATATATTGATAAAAATAAAGAAAAAGAAATATCAATAATTGCATCAGGAGATCCTTGCTTTTATGGAATAACAAACTATATAAAGAAAAATTTTAATGGAGAAATAAGAGTCATACCAGGAATAAGTTCGTTTCAGTACTTTATGTCCAAACTTTGCAAATGTTGGAATGGGGTTCATTTAGGAAGTCTACATGGTAGAGAAGAAGAATTTCTAACAACTATAGAAGAAAAAGGATCAGGAATATTTCTTACAGATAAAAATAATTCACCTAAAAAGTTATGTAAATTACTATATGAAAATAATTTTGAAAGTAAGGTATATATAGGTGAAAATTTATCATATGAAGATGAGCAGATCTTTCAAGGTGAACCAAAAGAATTCATAAATGTAGAATTTAATGGAATTTCCATTATATATATAGAGAAAATTTAAAATTATTATAGGGATATATGGTGGTGAATAATAATGAAATTTATAAAAGATGAAGAGTTTATTCGTGGCAATTGTCCGATGACAAAAGAGGAAGTAAGAGTTTTAAGTGTTAGTAAATTGGAACTTGAAGAAAATTATAGAATTTTAGATATAGGAGCAGGTACTGGTTCAGTTTCTGTACAAATGAGCAAAATTTGCAATAAGGGACAAGTTATTTCCGTGGAAATGAATAAAGATGCTATAGAAACAACTAAAGAGAATATTAAGAAATTTAATGTTGAAAATATGATATTAATAGAGAAAGAAGCATTAGAGGCTTTAGATTATATAGATGGAACTTTCGATGGTATTTTTATAGGTGGAAGTGGTGGAAATATAGATAAAATTATAGAACTTTATGGCAATATGCTTAAACCAAATAAAAAAATAGTATTAAATTTTATAACAGTAGCTAATTTATATAAGGCTGTAGAGACTTTGAAAAATTTAAATTATAAAGTTGATATATCTCAAATAACTGTAGCCAAAGCTAAGGGGAAATCTATGATGCTTATGGCAAATAACCCAATATTTATAGTTGTAGGGGAAAAGCAGTAAAAAAACAAATGAAGCATATGAAATAAATAAGTGATTTGAGATAGTACTTGTTGGATAAAATTAAATCATTAAAAAATGTAATTAAAGGAGAATGGGAAATGAGTAAATTAGGAACTTTATATGGAATAGGTGTTGGACCAGGCGGAGAGGAACTTTTAACATTAAAAGCAATAAGAACTATAGAAAAATGTGATGTGATAATAGCTCCAAGTGCTATGAATGGTGGGGTAAGCATAGCATATGAGACTTGTAAAAATTTTATAAAAGAAAATCAAGAAGTTGTTATAAGTCATTTCCCAATGGGAAAACCAGATAAGGAAAAAAAGGTTTTTGATGCATTTAAAACTATAGAAAAATATTTAAAAGATGGAAAAGATGTTGCGTTTTTGACTATAGGAGATGCTTTCGTTTATAGTACTTACATATATTTATTAAAATACATAAAAGAGCAAGATTATAAAACAGAAACAATACCTGGAATAACATCATTTTGTGCTAGTGCAACAGTTGCAGATAAAATACTTGTAATAGGTGATGAGCCATTATTAATAGTTCCAGGATGCAGAATAGATTGCATAAAAGATGAAAAATATGTTGTTATAATGAAATTCTATAATCAAGAAGAAAATGTATTGAATTATTTAGATGAAAAAGGATTTGATTATGTTTGTGTTCAAAGAGCATATAGAGAAGGGGAAAAGATTTTAAATACAAGAGAAGAAATCTTAAATAATAAAGATTATATGTCACTTATAATAGCACATAGAGATAGTGAATTTTAGAAATAGGAAAAAGGATTAATAGTAATTTTGGAGGTAAGAAAATGGAAAATAAACTTTACTTTATAGGAGCAGGTCCTGGGGATGCAGATTTAATAACGGTTAAAGGTAGAAAGATAATAGAAGAGGCAGATGTAATAATATTTGCTGGTTCGTTAGTTAGTAAAGATCACTTTGAATATTGTAAAGAAACTGTTGAAATACATAATTCTGCTTCTATGACATTAGAAGAGGTTATAGATGTAGTGAAAAAATCACATAGTGAAGATAAAAAAGTTGTAAGACTTCACACTGGAGATCCTGCAATATATGGAGCGATAAAAGAGCAAATGGATGAACTTGATAAATTAAATATAAAATATGAAGTAGTTCCAGGGGTAAGTTCATTTACAGCAGCTGCTGCTGCAATAAAAAAAGAGTTTACACTTCCAAGTGTTTCACAAACTGTAATACTTACAAGAATGGAAGGAAGAACACCTGTTCCAGAAAAAGAAGATTTAGAAAGACTTGCTGGAATTGGAGCATCAATGGCATTATTTTTATCTGTAGGAATGATTGAAAAGGTTGTTGAAAAATTAAGAAGAGGTTATGGAAGAAATGTACCAGTAGCTGTTATTCAAAGGGCAACTTGGGGTGATGAAAAGTATGTTACAGGAACATTAGATGATATAGCGGAGAAGGTAAAAGAAGCTAAAATAACAAAAACAGCACAAATTTTAGTTGGAGATTTCATAGATTGTGACTATGATAAGAGTCTTCTTTATGATAAAACTTTTTCACATGAATATAGAGTTGCAAAAGATGAAAACACTAATAATTAGTGCAACTAAAAATGGAGATGCAACATCAACATTATTAAAAGAAAAGCTAGAAATTTTAAATTATAAAGTAGACATATGTTTAAAAGAAAAATTAAAGAAAAGTGGACTTCAAAACACATGTAAAGAAGCTATGGGAAAATATAATAATATAATATTTATAAGTTCTACTGGAATTGCAGTAAGAGGAATAGCTCCATTTATAAAATCAAAGGATATAGATCCAGCGATAGTTGTAGTTGATAATTCTTGTAAATATGCAATAAGTCTTTTAAGTGGACATTTAGGTGGTGCTAATAATCTTACAGAAAAAGTTGCTAATATATTAAAATGTGAAGCAGTAATAACAACAGCAACAGATAATTTAAATATAATAGCACCAGATGTATTTGCAATGGAAAATAATTTAGTAATAGATAGTTTGAAAAAGTGTAAGGATATAGCGGCATTTTTAGTTGAAGGAAAAAAAGTTGGATTTTATGATGATAAAAATTTTTTACATGCTCCAAAAGGGTATTATAATAATTTAAACGAAGTTTCAGCTATGGTATATGTAACGAATAAAATGAGAATAAATGAGAATATAAAAACTTTAAAACTTATAAGAAAGGATATAGTTTTAGGAATTGGTTGTAGAAAAGATTATGATGTAAAAAATATGGAAGCGAATGTTTTGAAAGAATTAGAAAAGCTTAATATTGATATAAGAAGTATAAAAGAAATAAGTACGGTAGAAATTAAAGCAAAGGAAAAGGCTATACTTTCTTTGAAAGAAAGGTTAAATTGTAAGTTAAATATATTCTCAATAGAAGATATAAAAAAAGTAGAAAATAAATATGAAACAAGTGAATTTGTGAGGAAAACTATAGGGGTAGGTGCGGTATCTGCACCTGCTGTAGAATTAAGTAATGCAAGAGTTTTAATAGAAAAATTGAAATTAGAAGGAATGACACTTTCTATAGGAGAAAAATTGGAGGGAAATTAATGGGAAAATTATATGTAGTAGGAATTGGGCCAGGTGGTCTTGAATATATGACTTTAAAAGCAAAACAAGTAATTGAAGATGTAGATATAGTTGTAGGGTATACTAAATACTTAGAAATGATAAAACCACTTTTGAAAGATAAAGAAGTTTTTGCAACTGGAATGCGTGGAGAAGAGGACAGATGCAAAAAAGCATTAGAGCTTGCAAAAAATAAAACTGTTGCAGTTATAAGTACTGGAGATTCAGGAATATATGGAATGGCAGGACTTATATTACAACTTCAAGAAAATCAAGAAGTTGAGGTAATTCCAGGAGTTACAGCATCAAGTTCAGCAGCATCTATAATTGGAGCTCCACTTATGCACGATAACTGTAATATAAGTTTAAGTGATTTATTAACACCATATGATTTAATTAAAAAAAGAATAAAGCTTGCAGCAGAAGGAGATTTTATAATATCTCTTTATAATCCTAAAAGTAATGGAAGACCACATTATTTAAAAGAAGCTATAGAAACAATAAAAGAATTTAGAGGAGAAAATACTCCAATAGCTGTTGTAAAACATGCACTAAGAGAAGGCCAAGAAGTTAATCTATATACATTAGGAAATTTTACAGATGAAAAGGTTGATATGATGTCAATTGTAATAATAGGAAACACAAAAAGTTTCTATAAAGGAGATAAATTTATAACTCCTAGAGGATATAACGTTTAATAGGATTCTAAAATGACATTTCAATTTATGCATTGAATCTTTACTAAAAGATATCTTTAATACTACTAGGAGAAAAACCAGTAGTGAGTATCATCATTATGAGTTGAATAATTTAGAAAGAGTGGTGTTGTAAATGATAGGTCTTATTTTAGGAACTAGTGAAGGAAAGATTATAGTAGAAAAACTTAATAAATACACGGATGATTTATTTATATCAGTTGCAAGTAGCTATGGTGCTACTATACTTTCAAGTGGAAAATTTAAGATTTTAAATGATAAACCATTAAAAAAGGAAGAATTAAAAGAAATATTATTAAAAAACAATGTAACAAAACTTGTAGATGCATCTCATCCTTATGCTTTAGAAATAACAAAAAATGCAATGGAAGTTTGCGATGAGTTAAAAATTGATTATATAAGATTTGAAAGAAAGTCAATTATAAAAAGCTATGGTGATGTAGAAAATATAATTGAAGTTGAAAGTTACGAGGAATTATATAGTATTTTAAAAGGTATAAAAGGTACAATATTAAATACAACAGGTAGTAGAAATATTGAGAAAATATTAAATTTACATTTAGAAAACAGAATAATTCATAGAGTACTTCCTACTTTAAAAGTTCTTCAAGAATGTGAAGGGTTAAAAGTTAAAGTAGAGGATATAATAGCTATGAAGGGACCTTTTTCTAAAGAATTAAATTTAAGCTTTATAGATGAATTTCATATAAAGGTTATGCTTTTAAAGGACAGTGGTGTAAATGGTGGAACAATGGAAAAGCTAGAGGCTATTAAAGAAAGAGGTATACTTGGAGTAGTTATTGGTCGAAAAAATATAAAGTATGATGTAGTATTCGACAATGAGGAAAAACTTGTACAATACTTAACAAAAGAAAGAGGAAATTATAATGAATAATAAAACAAGAAAATTAGTTACAATGGCGTTATTTATAGCTTTAAGTTTTATAGGGGCTAATATAAAATTGCCAGGAACAACAATAGCTTTTGATTCTATGCCAGCTTTTTTAGCATCTATGATATTAGGACCTATATATGGTGCAGTAATAGGTTTTATAGGACATTTAATAACTGCAGCTACTAGTGGATTTCCACTAACAATTATAGTACATTTAATTGTTGCTATAAATATGGCAATAACAATGATAGGTGTTGGTTATACTTACAAATGGTTTTCAAAAGGAAATTTAAAGTTTAGAGATATTGTGGTTATTCTAGTTGGGGTTGTATTAAATGCACCAATATCAACAGTGATGTTAATTCCTGTAGCAGGAAAAGGAATTCTAGCAATGATACCACCTTTAGCAGTAGCGGCGTTAGGAAATATATTATTAGCTTTAATATTAGAAAAAGTACTACCTAAAAAATATTTTATATAAACAGAAAAGAGAGGTTAAGCTTTATGAATAAAAAGGCAATTTTAGTAGTAAGTTTTGGTACAAGCTTTCAATGTCAATTAAAAAGTTGCATAGAAGAAACAGAGAATAAAATAAAAGATACTTTTAAAGAATTTGAAGTAAGACGAGCATTCACTTCAAATATGATAATAAAGAAATTAAAAGATAGAGATAATATTGAAATAGATACGGTAAAGGAAGCATTGGACAAATTAAAAGAAGATAATTTTAAAGAAGTCTATGTACAACCATTACATATAATATATGGTGAAGAGTATGATAAAATAAAAAGTGGTATGAATATTTATAAAGAATGCTTTGAAAAGTTAGAACTTGGAACACCACTTTTATATAATAATGAAGATTACTTTGAAGCAGTAAAAGCACTAAAAGCTCAAATTCCAGAAAATCAATCAGTATTATTAATGGCTCATGGAACTGTACATAAAGCAAACTCTGCATACTTCCAATTTGAGTATGTAGCAAAAAAAATGGGACTTGATAGACTTTTATTTGCTACAGTAGAAGGATATCCATTAATAGAAGATGTAATTGATGATTTAAAAGCAAAAGAATTGAAAGAAGTTACATTAATGCCATTAATGCTTGTAGCAGGAGATCATGCAAAAAATGATATGGCATCGGATGATGAAGACTCATGGAAATCCATATTAGAAAAGGAAGGATTTAAAGTAAATACTTATTTGAAGGGATTAGGGGAAAATAAAAATTTTCAAAAAATATATATAAAAAAAATAAAAAATTTAATAAAATAATTAATTTCATAAGAGAAAGCTATTTAAATATAAAGTGTGAATATTTAAATAGCTTTTTCTTATGAATAAAAATAATTTTCAGTGTAGGATTTTTTTTATAGATTATATATTAATTTTACTTGATAAATCTTTTTTAAATAGAAACATACCTATAACAAAAGCAATTAGTGATGGAATTATCCAAGAAAAACCTACGTTAGAAAGTGGTATTATTTTTATAAAGTTATTTATAAAAGTAATGCTATGATTTGTTAACTTATTTATAGTGTCTAATATGCTCATTACTAAGCAAGTATACACAGTAATTTTAACAGTTTTATTATTTGAAACATATTTTCCAGCTAAAGTTATTAATATAAGTATTATAACTATTGGATATAGTATTTGAAGTATAGGTATAGCAAAATTAACTATTTTTTCCACTCCGCCACTTCCAAGAAAAATACTGGTAATACTTATTAGAATTGAAAATGTATTATAGGAAATTTTATCCTTAGATAGTTTATTAAAATATTGTGCTGCAGTAGATGTAAGTCCAATTGATGTAGTAAGACAAGCAAGGGCAACAGCTAATGCAAGAAATATAGATCCTAAAGAACCTAAATCTTTATTAACTATTTCAATAATTAATGCAGAACGGCCTATGTCTTTAGATATTATGGTAGAGGATTGGCTGCCTAAAATCATAAGCCCACCATAGACCAAACCCAAACCTATTATTGCAACTAGTGCTGATTTTATTGTAACTTTCATTATATCTTCTTTTTTAGTGTATCCCTTTAATCTTACTCCAGTTAGGACAATAGAGGCCATTATTACCGAGCCCATGCCATCCATTGTTTGATAACCTTCAAGTAGGGAATAAGAAAGTGTATTTTTAAAATTAGTATTAACTATTGATCCTATTGGAAATATTAAACCTTTAATAATTATTATAGCTAGAATAAGCAAAAGTAAAGGTGTTAAAAATTTTCCTATATTATCTACTATCTTAGACGGTTTCAATACGAAGGCTAAAGAGATAGAAAAATAAACTATAAGAACTACATATGAATTTACAGATGGGAATATAGGTTTAACTGCTAACTCATAAGTAGTAGCTCCAGTTCTTGGAATTGCTAGCATTGGGCCTATAGATAAAACTAATGCAGTAGTGGTTATGATGGAAAATACTTTACCGCATCTACTTGAAATATCACTAAAGGAACCATTAATTTTAGCACAAGCTATAATACCACTTAAAGGAAGTCCTACTCCTGTAATTAAAAATCCAATAATAGCTAAAGGAACTTTATTACCAACCAAATTTCCAATGTAAGGAGGAAATATTAAATTTCCTGCACCGAAAAACATTGCAAAAAGAGCAAAGCCAATAACTATAAAGTCTTGTTTAAATATTTTTTTCATGAAAACTCACCTCTAAAGAATACTACATATAATAAGTTACTGTAGAAATTTTAAATTACTCCTTAACCTATAACTAAAATATTTTGATTCATAAAAGAGTAAGTATATGCTGAAAAATACATTAAATTCTATAATAAATTTAGAATGAAGCTTTCCTAAAATTCCAGCTTATTTCACTATAATTATTTAACGATTTTGCTGTACAGATATTTTTTAAACTTAAAATATGCCTTTAACATAGTATATATAAACTAAATAATAAAGTGTGGCATTTAATAAAAAATTTACAAAAATAGTAAAAATATAATTATAATAGCAAAATCAATTGATACGTTACTTTAATTTTAAATGAGAGAGAAAACTAAAAAATTTTCTTAACATTAACATGGAAATAAAGGCTAAAATTAAAATAAATATATTTTTATATGAACTAAATTTCTTATACGGAAAAAAGCTATTACATAACTTTTATAAGTTATGTAATAGCTTTTTTTATTTTAAATTGTTAATTAATTTCTAAAGTTTCAGACTCATTATTTAAAGATTTATTTTTAAATAGCATCATACTTATTATAAAAGCTATAAATGTTGGAATTACCCAAGCAAACCCTAAGCTAGCAAGTGGTATTGTTGATACTAATTTATTCAAGGAAGTTATACTTCCATTTGTTAATCCATTTACTGTATCTAATATACTTATTATAAGTGTAGTATAAATAGTAATTTTTACAGTATTATTATTTGAAACAAATTTTCCAGCTAAAGTAATTATTATTAATACTATTACTATTGGGTACAATATTTGTAATACAGGACCAGCAAATTGTACTATTTTTTCAACTCCACCAGTTCCAAGTAAAGCACTAACTGTACTTATTATAATAGCAAAAATATTATAAGATACTTTTCCTTTAGTTAAGCCACTAAAGTATTCTGCACCAGTAGATATAAGACCTATTGCAGTAGTAAGGCATGCTAGTCCAACTGAAAGTCCTAATACAACAGTACCTAAAGAACCAAGATGTCTTCCTACTATTTCAACAACTAAAGCTGATCTTCCAATATCGTCAGTTATTATTGTAGATACTTGGCTACCTAAAATCATAAGTCCACCGTAAACAAAAGTTAAACCAACAACTGCCACAAGACCAGATTTAATAGTAGCGTTTATTATATCTTTTTTATCTGTATATCCTTTTGCTTTTACAGAAGTTAAAACTATAGAAGCAAATATTACTGAGGCCATAGCATCCATTGTTTGATATCCTTCAAGTAATGAATTTGAGAAAGCCCCTTGATAATTAGTTTCTACTACTGGTCCTAATGGTACAAGTACGCCTTTAACTATTATTATTCCTAACATTACTAAAAGTATCGGAGTTAAGATTTTACCAATATTGTCAATTATTCCTGATGGTCTTAGTACAAAGGCTAAACAAATACCAAAGTAAATTATAACGCCTATAACAGGACTTACAGATGGGAAAATAGGATGTATTGCTAATTCGTAAGTAGTAGCCGCAGTTCTTGGTATAGCAAGCATTGGACCTATAGCTAAAACCAATGCTGTTGTAGCTATAATAGAAAATATTTTTCCAACTCTTCTAGACATATCTGTAAAAGATCCATTTATTTTAGCACAAGCTATAATACCACTTAAAGGAAGTCCTACTCCTGTAATTAAAAACCCGATAATTGCAAGTGGGGTTTGGTCTCCTGCTAATTTACCTATGTATGGTGGAAATATTAAATTTCCTGCTCCAAAGAACATTGCAAAGAGTGCAAAACCTATAACTATAAAATCTTTTGGGGATACTTTTTTCATATTAACTCTCACCTCATAAAATTTATATTACAGTATAGCAAGGCTATCCGTATTTGTTTTTGCTTATTATATCACGAATTTTAATAATTAAAAATTGTCATACAACTGTAATATGAAAATGCAAAAAAAAGAAAACGTTGTATTAATATAATATTCATAACTCAAAAAAATAACTGCAAATTTGTAAAATAGATTAAAATTTTAACATAAAGTGACAAAAAATAAAATTTTATATAAAAAATTCACAATACAATAATTATTTATATAATTCTACACAAAGCTGTAGAATTAAGAATAACATGATGAATTAAAAGAAAAATTTAATTTGTTTTAAAGTACAGTTAAAAACAAAATTTCATAATTTAAAAAAAATAATATAAATAATCTTAAAAATAAATAGAATAAATAAACAATTTATTGGTATTAAAAGGCTATTTGTTAAAGAAATTGTTAACTTTTAAATCCTATACTTAAAAAACTATGATTATTTAAGTTGTATATGTAAAGACTATGAAATTAAATTAAAAACAAATAGGGGGTAATCCCTATTTGTTTTACAATTTAGATATATACTTTTTTAGAGAAACTATAAAAAACAGTATAGATATACCGATTAATGTTAATTCATAAATAAAAAAGTATGGATTTCTGTAAAAATAAAAAAACAATCCAACTAATCCTAAAAATAAGGATAGATAGATTAGATGTTTTCCACAATATCTTTGAATTTCTTCATAAACATGATTTTTATTAGACTTTATATAGTTAGATTCTTTTTTAGGACTCTGTATAATAAAAATTATGCCAAGAAAAAAACAGATAATAGAAAGAACTATGGAAAGCATAAAAACCTCCTAACATAGTATTTAAAATTGAATACTATTATTTTTGATTATTGTTATTTAAATTTTTTATAAGCATTTTTAAATATTTATCCCAAAATAAAATAGCTAATATTATTCCCATTATGAAAATCACAAATTCTATATATATAACAAACTTATTATTTATATAGTAAAATAAAAAACCTCCAAAAATTATAAGAAGTAAGCCTAAATATATTAAAAACTTGCCATAGGTTTTTTCTTTTACATATGGAAAGCTATTTTCAGTGAATTTAGAAATGTTTGATTTAGAAATTTCTTCTTTTGAAGGATACAGGCAAAATATAATTCCTATAAAAATAAAAAGTAAACCACCAAAAATACAAAGCATACCTTAACCTCCATAATAAACTATTCTCATAATTAGTTTATTATTAAATACCATATTTGGTTAATAAAACTTTTATAACTAATATTTTAAAATAAAAGATTGATTATAAAAATAGATTAGATAATCAATGCCATGGTAAATATTTGAAAAAGACTACTAAAAAATGTTAAACTAGAGTTAGATTATATAGAATAATTACTCAAATATTATTTTTATATTTAATATTAAAGTAGATAGGGGGAGTTATTTTGGGGTAAAGGAGATTGTACTAAACACAGTAGTTAATAATTATAAGAAAAATAATGTAGGAGTATCGGCAATAGATATAAGTAATAGTTTAAAAATGAATAGGGCGAATGTTAGTAGATATTTGAATGAATTAGTAGAAGAAGGTAAACTTGAAAAAATTCATGGAAGACCTGTTTTGTTTAAGTTTAAAGATGAATTGAAGAAAACTTATAATTATAATGTAGAAAGTAAAAATTCTTCTATCGATGAAATAATAGGAGCAACTGGCAGTTTGAAATTATCGTTACAACAGGCTAAAGCAGCAATTATATATCCACCTAATGGACTGCATACTTTAATATTAGGAGAAACTGGTGTAGGAAAATCTTATTTTGCAGAACTTATGTATACTTATGGGATTGAAAGTAAGAGGTTTAATAATAAGTCACCATTTATAACATTTAATTGTGCTGATTACGCAGATAATCCTCAGTTACTTATAAGTAACGTTTTTGGAGTGAAAAAAGGAGCATATACTGGAGCTAATAATGATAGAGACGGATTACTTAAAAAAGCAGATGAAGGAATAATATTCTTAGATGAAGTTCATAGATTACCACCACAAGGTCAAGAATTACTTTTTACATTTATGGATAAAGGTTATTTTAGACCTTTAGGAGAAACAGAAAAAGTTATTAAAGCATCAGTTCAAATTATAGCAGCTACCACAGAAGACCCAAGCTCTAATCTACTTAAAACTTTTGTGCGAAGAATACCTATGACTATTACTTTACCAACGTTAAAAAATAGAGGGGTAAATGAGAGATATAAGCTTATAGAGTTATTTATAAAAGAGGAATCAAAGCGAATTAATAAAAATATTTATATAACTCATAAGGCATTAGCTGCATTTTTAAGTTATCAGTGTTTAAGTAATATAGGGCAATTAAAAAGCGATATACAGTTAGCATGTGCAAAAAGTTTTTTAAATTATAAACTAAATAAAAAGAAATATGTATTGATAACTCAAGAAGATGTTTCAAGTGAAGTAAAAAAAGAATTGTTAGATACTAATAATTATATAAAAAAAGTATATGACGTTTTGAAAATTAAAGGGGATGTTATTAGTTTTTATTATAAAGAAAATGATGAAGAGACTATTGAAAATTATATAAAAATAGAAGATGATATAGATTTCTATGATGGAATAGAAAGAAAATTTATTGAATTGAAAAACAAAGGACTTGATGAAGATGAAATAAATGAAATAATAAATATAGGTATAGAAAGTCACTTTAAAAGCTATGTTGGACAAGTTCCTAAAGAGGCAGAGAAAAGCAGTGTAAAAAAAATAGTAGGTGAAGAAATATTAAATTTAGTAGATTATATCCTAAATTTTGCAGAAAAAAAATTAAAAAGAAATTATGGTGAAAATATATATGTTGCATTTGCATTGCATATTAATGAAACAATAAAAAGAATAAATAAAGGCAAGAAAATCTACAATCCTAAATTAGATTTTATAAGGGCTAATTATAATAATGAATTTTTAGTTGCTATGGAAATTACTAAAAAAATAGAATGTAATTTTAAAATTCAATTACCATTAGATGAAATAGGATATATTACATTATTTTTAGTTAAGAACTATTTATATTTAGAGCAAGCTGCAGATGAAAAGGTAAATATAGTTTTAGTATTGCATGGAGAAAGTACTGCTACAAGTATGGCAAATGTTGTAAATGAACTAATAGGAGTAAATCACATAATACCTATAGATATGCCATTAAATATGGAAGGTGAGAGAATATATAGTATTGTAAAGGGAATCGTGGAAAAAATAGCAAATGACAAAGGAACATTATTGTTAGTTGATATGGGTCCCTTAGTAAATTTTGCAGATATGATATATGAGGAAACAGGCATAATTGTAAAATCTATAGATGGTGTTACTACATCAACAGTTATAGAAACATGCAGAAAAGCTATCTTTTGTGAGTCTTTAGATAGTATTTATAAAGCCATTGTAAATAAAACAATTTATGATAACAACATGGATACTAAAATAAATTTAAATAAAGAAAACATTATAATAACAGCATGTTTTACTGGCGATGGTGCAGCAGAAAGATTAAAAAGAATCATTAAAGATAAGATCCATATAGATAAAAACGTAGATATAATTTCAATGAATATAATAAATAGAATAGAGTTTTTAACTGCTATAGATTATTATAAAGAAAATTATAATATAATTGCTATTGTAGGAACAATACCTATTTACATTAAGGATATATTGTTTATATCTGCTATTGAAATATTGCAAAAAGAGGGTATTAAAAAGTTAGAGACTCGCTTAAAAGAAGAAAATATTTATAACAATATTAGTGAAACATTAAAAGAACATTTGGTAGTTAAAGATTGTCATCAACTTTTAAATATTGTAAAAAGTGTTATTGATAAAATAAAATGTGATTTATCAATAGAAATCATGAAGGAAGTAGAGTTAGGGATTGTTCTTCATATATGTTTTTTGGTTGATAAATTAATAAAAGGTTATAATGAAACTAAATTTGAATTGATTGATGAGTTTAAAAAACAATATAGTAGAGAATTAGTACTTATAGAAGAAGCTATAAAACCATTAGAAGAAATTTATGAGATAAAAATTGGAATGAATGAATTAGCATATATTTGTAAAATGTTTTTGTGCAATAGCAAAGAAAGTCCTTTTTCATTATCAACAACTTAATTAATATATTAAAATAGAAAGAGTTTAGAATAATTAATATAATGGATTTAGGGAGAAAAATTAACTTTAAGTGTAATGTTTTTTTAAAAATATTACACAATAAAAACTGTGTAATATAGTGTGCGGGTAAAAATACACACTAATTACACAGTTTTTATTTAGTTATTAGCACAATAAAAGGGGTATGGATAATATTTCTAATTTAAAAGTTGGCATGCATATTGCTTTATATATAAGTGTAAATAAAAGTTTGTTTTGATAAATGAAAGGAGAAAATAATGAAAAAATTAGATATTGTTATAAAAGATAAAGTTGGGCTTCATGCTAGACCGGCAACTAATTTAGTGAAAGTGGCTCAAAACTTTAAATCTAATATAGATATAGAAAAAAATGGAGTGAAAGCTAATTGTAAAAGTATAATTGGAATATTAAGTATAGGTGCATCTATGGGAGAAACTATTTCATTTATTATAGAAGGTGAAGATGAATTAGAAGCATATGATTCTTTAAAAGAACTATTTTATAATTAAAAAATTTTATTTTAAACTGGGTAAACTAGGCTTTGAATATTTTGAAAATTTAAAATATTTAAAAATAATTCAGAGTTTATTTGCTATAAAATATTAAAATTTAAAATAAAGGGAGGGTGGTATGAGTTATTATCTAGGAATCGATGGTGGAGGAACAAAAACCGTTGCAATACTTAGTAAAGATGATGGAACAATTGTTGATACAGCGAGAATGGGACCTACTAATTATAAAGGAGTAGGAATTGAAAAAACAAAGGATGAATTTTGGAGTATGTTTAAATACTTTTTTTCAAGGGATAAAGTGTCACTAAAAGAAATTAAATCACTATGTCTAGGTGGTGCAGGAGTGGACTTTGAAAAAGATAAAGAAATTTTAAAAAACATTTTCTATTCCTTAGGATATAAAAATAAAATTTTAATTTATAATGATTCAGTTACAACTTTGGTTGGTGCAAATGGTGGGAAAAAGGGTGCAATTTTAATTAGCGGAACAGGATCAGTAGCTTATGGAATAGATTTAGATAACAATCCTATTAGAGTAGGTGGATGGGGACATTTTATAGACGATTTAGGAAGTGGATTTGCAATTGGAAAAGATGCATTATCTAAAATAATGGAGAGTTATGATGGAAGGCGTAAACAAACTATACTTTGGGAAAAGGTTAGTACAAAATTACAGATAAAGTCCCATGATGAACTTATTTCTTATATATATAATCCTAAAACTAATAAAAATAACATAGCAGAAATTGCAGTTATTGTAATTAATTCTTATCTAGAAGATGATGTGGCAAAAGAAATAATAGATAAAGCTGTAGAAGATTTATTTATTATGGTTAAAACTCTTTCTGAAAAAATGAATTGTAATAACTTTCCTTTAAGTTTTAGTGGTAGTGTTTTATTAAAATCACCTTTAATAAGAGAATTATTAGAAAAAAGAATAAAAAAAGAGTTGCCTCAAATAGTAATTCATGATTCTTATAACGATGGGGCATACGGAGCTTTAATATTAGCACTTGAAAATAGTTAAAATTTGGGGGGGAGAAATATGAAAAAAATCATGCTGGTATGTTGTGCTGGAATGTCTACTAGTTTATTAGTAGAAAAAATGGAAAAGGCTGCGGCAAAAGATAATATTAATGTTAAGATATTTGCTGTAGGGGAAATAGACCTTAAAAATCATATGGATGTAGACGTTGTTTTATTAGGACCACAGGTAAGATATCTTTTAAATAAAATTAGAAAAACTATGGAGCCAAAAGGAATACCAGTGGATGTAATCGATAGTATGATGTATGGCACCATGAATGGTGAAAAAGTATTAAAAAAAGCTATGGAATTAATAAATAATAGTAAATAGGTTGAAATAGGAGGTTCACTATGAACAGTTTTTTAAATAAAATGGAAAAATATTTTGTACCTATTGCAGGTAAGTTAGGCTCGCAAAGACACTTAGTAGCAATAAGGGATGGATTTGTATCTATAATGCCGTTGGTAATTGCTGGAGCTTTTGCAGTTTTAATAAATGGATTACCTATACCAGTATATCAAAAATTTATGGCTAGTGTATTTGGCGAAACATGGACTGTGTTTGGAGGAAATATATGGACTGCATCTTTTGCAATAATGTCTTTATTAGTAGTAATAACAATAAGTTATCATTTAGCTAAATCTTATGATGCAGATGGAGTAATTGCTGCAGTAATGGCTTTAGGCTCTTTAATAATGTTAACTAATCCAACAGAAGATGGTTCCGGTATACCATTTAAATGGGCTGGCGGAACTGGTTTATTTGTAGCAATTATAGTAGCTTTAGTAGTTACAGAAATATTTGTTAAGTTCTCTAAATCTGAAAAATTAATAATAAAAATGCCAGATGGAGTACCACCAGCAGTTTCTAAATCATTTGCAGCTTTATTCCCAGTGATGATTACAGTTGCAGTTATATCAATGATAAAAGTATTACTAGGTTTAGTTGGTATTACTGATATTCAAGCATTAATTTATGATGTGCTTCAAAAACCTCTTGCAGGAGTAGCAAATACTTTAGGGTCAGCAATAGCTATTGTATTATTTAATCATATCGCATGGTTCTTTGGACTTCATGGTTCCAATATATTAGAGCCAGTTATGCAAGCGATATATCTTCCAGCACTTGATGCAAATATAAAAGCTTTCCAAGCAGGTGCAGCTATACCTAATATAGTTACAAAACCTTTCTTTGATTGTTTTGTATATATGGGTGGATCAGGTGTAACTATTTGCTTAATAGGTGCAATTTTTATAGCTTCTTATAGAAGAAAAAGCAAAAACAAAGCTTATCAAAGTATGGCTAATATATCAGCAGCACCAGGCATATTTAATATAAATGAACCTATAATTTATGGATTGCCAATAGTTTTAAATCCTATATTCTTAGTACCATTTATATTAGCACCGTTAGTTTTAACTATTATTAGTTATTTAGCTATAGCAAGTGGAATAGTACCACCAACAGTAGCTATGGTTCCTTGGATAACACCACCAATTATCAGTGGATGGCTTGTTACTGGTGGATCTTTAATGGGTGTATTACTTCAAATAATAAATTTAACAATTGGTTTATTAATATATTATCCATTTATAATAATGGCAGAAAGAATAGATGCAAAAAAATCTTTAACCAATACTGCAAAAATTGAAAATTCTAAAGACAAAAAATTAGAAATTTAAATATTATTAATTTGGAGTGTAAGGTTCTTATTGCTTTATACTCCAAATTAAAAAAAATTTTAATATTATATTAGCTAATATAATTTTTTATTTTCATAAAGATTTTTTCTTGATAAAGATAAAAATTTAAGTTTATTCATCAAATTTTTGGTATCAGTTGATAAAAATAAGTACAACTATAGTTAGTTAAGAATTAGATGGAGGTGAGAGAATGAAGGGCATAAAAATGTCAATAATAGGAGCAGGTAGTAGTTATACACCAGAACTTATAGAAGGAATTATTAATAATATAGATGAATTACCAATAACAGAAATAGTTTTGATTGACATAGAAACAGGTAGAAAAAAATTGGATATAATATTTAACCTTACAAAAAGAATGTTAAAAAAAAGCAATATAAGTATAAAAGTTTGGACAACCTGTAATAGGAAGGATGGAATAAAAAATTCAGATTTTATAATTAGTCAAATAAGAGTTGGAGGACTAAGGGCTAGAGAAAAAGATGAATTAATATCATTGAAAAATAATTTAATAGGTCAAGAAACAACAGGTGCAGGTGGATTTGCCAATGCACTGAGAACGATACCAATTATGCTAGATATATGTAAGGATATTGAACAGGTGGCTCCAAATAGTTGGTTGATTAATTTTACAAACCCCGCTGGAATTATAACTGAAGCAATTATGCAATATACAAAGGTCAAAGTTATTGGGCTTTGTAATGTTCCATATAATATGAAAATCAATATTAGCAAAATACTTGAAGTTGAAAATGAAAGATTAAATATAGATTTTGTAGGGCTTAATCACTTGGTTTTTGGCAAAAAAGTATATTTAGACAATGAGGATATAACAAAAAAAGTAGTTGAAATTTTATGTAGCGGTAAAAGTATAAATATAAGCAATATACCAGATTTAAAATGGGATGAAAGTTTTTTAAGAGCGATGGGGATGGTGCCATGTCCTTATCATAGATATTTTTATATGAAAGATAGAATGTTAGAAGAAGAATTAAGTAATTTCAAGAAAAATAAAAGTACTAGGGCTATACAGGTTATGGAGATTGAAAATAAGTTGTTTGATATATATATGATGGAAAATACAAAAGAAAAACCTAAAGAATTAGAATATAGAGGTGGTGCATATTATTCTACTGTAGCTATTTCACTTATAAATGCTATATATAATGATAAGAATGAAATTCATACAGTAAATGTAAAAAATAATGGGGCTATTAAGGAACTACCAAAGGACTCTGTTATAGAAGTGAATTCAATAATAAATAAGGATGGTGCAATACCTTTAGATGTTGGAGAATTAGATGAAAAAATAAAGGGATTAATAATATCTATAAAAGATTATGAAAGGTTTACTATAAAAGCTGCAGTGGAAAAAGATTATTATTGTGCACTGCTTGCACTTATAAATAATCCTTTAGTAGGTTCTATAGAAAAGTCTAAAGCTGTATTAGAAGACATATTTTTAGAAAATAAGAAATATTTACAAGGATTTAATATATAATATTATTCAAAATTAGGAGGACTGTTATGGAAGAAATTATAATAAATTTAATATCCTGTGGTGGAGAAGCAAAAAGTTTTTCAATGGAAGCTATAAGCTATGCTAAAGAAGGTGAATTTGAAAAGGCTAAAGAAGCATTGGAAAATGCAGAAGAAAGTTTAACAAAAGCTCATGTTCAGCAAACAAAACTTATACAAAGTGAAGCTCAAAATAATAGAATAGAAGTATCCTTACTTATGGTTCATGCTCAAGATCATTTAATGAATGCAATAACTGTTAAAGATATGGCTGAAGAATTTATTGATTTATATGAAAAAATTTACTTGAAATAATGGGAGGGTGGATTAAATGAGACGTTTAGGGATATCTGTATATCCTGGAAATGCAACCTTAGATAGATATAGAGAGTATTTAGAATTAGCATCTAGTTGTGGATTTTCAAGGGTTTTTACATGTCTTATATCGACAGATGATAGTCATATACTTCAATTTAAAGAAATAACTAAGGTAGCAACAAAACTTGGTATGGAAGTTATTGCAGATGTAAATAGGGATGCACTGAAAAAGATGGGTATACACTATAAAAATCTAGAACAACTACATGAATTGAATTTAACTGGTATAAGATTAGATGAAGGGTTCGGTGGTGTTGAAGAATCCTTAATGAGTTTTAATAAAGAAAATTTAAAAATAGAAATTAATATGAGTAATGGAACAAAGCAGATAGAAAATATTTTAGCTTTTCAACCTAATAAAGAAAACATAATAGGATGCCATAATTTTTACCCTCATAAATATACAGGTCTTTCAAGAAAATATTTTATTAATTGTTCAAAGGTTTTTAAGGAAAATGGAGTAAGGACAGCAGCTTTTGTAACTTCTCAAAATGGAGAATTTGGACCATGGCCTGTAAATGAGGGGCTTTGTACGCTAGAAGAACATAGGTTTTTGCCAATAGAAGTTCAAGCAAAAGATTTATTTAATACTGAATTTATAGATGATGTAATAATAGGAAATTGCTTTGCAACAGAGGAAGAACTTAAAAAGTTATCTAACTTAAATAGAAATTTGGTAAGTTTAAAAGTAAATTTATATGAAAATATATCTTATATTCAAAGGAAAATCCTATTAGATGAAGAACATTTTAATAGAGGAGATGTTTCAGAATATATGATAAGATCTACTCAAAGTAGAGTTAAATATAGAAATGAGTACTTTGAGCCTTTAAATATTAGAGAAATAAAAAAAGGAGATATATTAATAGAGAGTTCTCTTTATAAAAGATATAGTGGCGAACTTCAAATTGCATTGAAAAATATGGAAAATAGCGGCAAAACTAGTGTAGTTGGTAGAATAGCAGAAGAGGAAATATACCTTTTAGATTATATAAGGCCATGGCAAAAATTTAAATTTGAAGAAAGCTAATTATATGCTAGATAGGTGAATTTTCAATGGGCATTAAATTAGAAGAGGCAAAACAAAGTGACAGAAAGGTTGGAAAATATGAAAATTATTACAACAGAAGATTATAATGAGTTAAGTGAAAAGGCAGCTAAGATAATAGCTAGCAAATTGATTTTAAAGCCTAAATCAATTCTTGGGTTGGCTACTGGGTCAACTCCTATAGGAACATATAAAGAGCTTATTAGATTATACAACGAAAAAATCATTAGTTTTAATGAAGCCATAACTTTTAACTTAGATGAGTATTATGATTTAGACTATGAAAATGTTAATAGCTATCATTATTTTATGAATAAGAATCTTTTTAGTAGCATTGATATAAAAAAAGAAAATATCAATATTCCAAGCGGATTAGCAGAAAGTTTAGAAAAAGAATGTGAGAGCTATGAAAGTAAAATTGAAAGTTGTGGAGGAGTAGATATTCAGATTTTAGGAATAGGAAGAAATGGACATATTGGATTCAATGAACCTCATTGTAAATTTGGATCTACAACTCATGTTGTATCACTAGATGAAGATACAAGAAGAGCTAATGCTAGATTTTTTAGAAATATAGAAGAAGTGCCTAAAAAAGCTATTACTATGGGAATAAAAACTATAATGAATGCTAAAGAGATATTACTTTTAGTGTCAGGTGAAGATAAAAGTAAAGCTATATATGAAACTGTATATGGAAATGTAACAGAGAGTGTTCCTGCATCTGTACTTCAATTACATCCAAATGTTACTGTTATAGTGGATAAAAAAGGTGCAAAATTTTTATAAAATGCTCATAATTATTAGGTGGTGATATTATGGAGGGTATAGGAGTATCTAACGGTATTGAAATTAGTAAAGTTTTAATAAAAGATGTAAAAGAAGAAATACCTAGATATAGTATAGAAGATATAAGTGCTGAAATATTAAGGTTTAAGTCTGCTGTGGAAGACAGCATAAAAGATATAGAAAATCTAATATTAAATGAAAAATTAGCTAAAGAAGAGATGGAAATTTTTGATGCACATATATGTATGCTTAAAGATGAAGAGTTTTTACGATTTGTTGAAGAAAAAATAAAAACAGATAAAATAAATAGCGAATGGGCATTAGAAAAAGGAAAACAGTTTTTTGTTGAGCTTTTTAATTCATTTGATAATGAATACTTTAAAGAACGAAGTATTGACCTTATAGATATAATTAATAGAGCTACAAATAAGTTGTTAAAAAAAGAAGAATTAAACTATGAAAAAATTGAAGGTAAATTTGTTCTTGTAGCTCATGATTTAACACCATCTGAAACAGTAAAGATTGATAAAAATAAAGTAATAGGATTTATAACAGAGATTGGTGGGAAAACTTCTCATGTTGCTATAGTAGCAAGAATGTTAGGTATACCTGCTATTGTTGGGGCAAAAAATATTTTAAGTATGGTAGATAATCAGTCTATTATAGCTATGGATGGAGGTAATGGACAATTTATAATAAATCCAACTCAATATGATATAGAAAGTTTTAATGAAAAGAAAAAAATAATGCAGATTGAAGAAAATTTAGATAAAGATTTTTTAGATAAAATACCTTTATCTAAAGATATGAAAAGATTTCAAGTAGCGTGTAACCTTCAAGTTCCTACTCAATTAGATGAAATAATAAAGAATAATGGTGAAGGAATAGGGCTTTTACGAAGCGAATTCATATATATGGATAGAAAAAATGCACCTACAGAAGATATTCAATTTGAAATATATAAAGATATAGCTGTACAAATGAAAGAAAAACCTGTTATTATCAGAACATTGGATGTAGGGGGAGATAAAGAAATTTCGTATCTTAATATACCTAAAGAGGAAAATCCGTTTTTAGGACTTAGAGCTACAAGATATTGTTTAAAAGAAAAAAAATTCTTTAAAACCCAATTAAGAGCAATTTTAAGGGCTAGTAATTTTGGAAAAGTAAAGATAATGTTTCCTATGATTTCATCTTTAAAGGAAATAAGAGAGGCTAAAAATTTACTTCAGGAGTGTAAAAAAGAGTTAGATTACGAAAAAATAAAATATGATGAAGATATAGAAATAGGAATTATGATAGAAGTACCATCAGCAGCAATAATTTCTGATATTTTAGCAAAAGAGGTTGATTTCTTTAGTATAGGTACTAATGATTTAATTCAATATACTGTTGCAGTAGATAGGTTAAACAATAATGTTTCAGACTTGTATAGTAATTACAATTTAGCAGTTTTGAGACTCATAAAAATGGTTATAGAAAATGGACATAAGAATGGAATATATGTTGGTATGTGCGGTGAGGCTGCTAGAGATATTAATTTAATACCAATATTTATGGCAATGGGACTGGATGAATTTAGTGTAAACCCATCATATGTATGTAGAGTTAAACGATACATGTCCAGATATGATATATATCAATGTGAAAAGCTTTGTAAAAAAGTATTGTCATTAGAGACAGATGAGGAAATAGAAATAATTTTAGAAGAATTTAAAAATGAAAATCAAAATAAGAAATAACTATAGGGAAGCAAAAATAGCATGCTATTTTTGCTTCCCTATTATAATATTTAAAATAAATTTCTTTATAGTTCAATTAAATTTTGTTTGTATTTATTATATAAACTTTTTAAAAGTGAAATTTTTTCATCTAATTCTATTTGTAAATTAGAAACCTCATCTAAATCATAATCATTAATTGAAGTTTTAATTTTAGTAAATAATGAGGAATTTTCATCATTATCTTTCATAATGTAATTTCTTAAGCTTTGAATATTTTCCCAATTAGTAACATCAATCTTAGAATCTTCATTATGATTTAGTTTTTTACAGTTACGTACTACCTTTATATATTGAGGAATTAGTCGTCCAGTAAGCTCATTTAAGTATCTTTCTGTAACACCCATTCTATAACTATTAATAATTTTATCATTTAGTATAGTACCACAATTAATTGTTGAAACTTTACTTTTATTATCAAAAGATTTTAAGTTTTCCAATACTGTTTTTGGTGCTTTGCCAAAGTATTTTTCAAGTTCTTCTTTTGAGTAATCTGTAAAGATGTTATTTTCACTTCTATATTTACGGTTATTTTCTAAATAAGATGCCTCTTCACCATATTCTTTTGAAATTTCCATCAATAAATCCTCAGTAGTTTTATTATTTTTAATAACATATGTTAATCCATCTAACATAGATAAAATTGATGCACTTGTAGTTAAATAACTATTAGTGTGAGGGCATGGAGATCTTAGTTCAAATCTTGTGCTATAAGGATTGTCTTCCTCTCGAATAAGAGCTAAAAGAACCGTTCTATTTCTAGATGGCATATCTTTGTTTAAACCTAATGAAGTACATGTACAAACAGGGGCTTCAAATCCAGGTTGTAATCTTTTTATAGAATCAATAGAGTTAGATACAAATGGATTTATTATATCATAATTTTTTAAAATTCCCATTAAAGCTCCATAACCAAGGACACTCATAAAATCTTTATTACTATGGAATAAGTTTATTTTTTCTCCATTTTTTAAATGTAATAGTACACCAATATGAAGATGCTTACCACTACCAGCAATATTATCAATTGGTTTTGCCATAAATGTAACATCTAATCCATTTTTTCTGAAAGTTTCTTTTACTAAATTTCTAACTAAAAGATCATTATCACAACAACTTATAGCATCACTATAGGTCCAATCAATCTCTAATTGTTCCATTATGTGAGTTAAAGATCCTGTGGTTGTAAGTTGAGCTTTTACACCGCCAACTTCTTTATGTCCCATTTCAGGGTTAAGTCCATATTTCTCAAGAAGTAAAAGAGATTTTTCAAGTGATGTTCTTACAGAACCTTTAGTTCTTTTCCAATATTGTTCTTTCAGAACTTCAGAAGTACAAAGTTCTTCAACATCTGCAAGTTCATTTGGTGTTTTAACCCAAAACTCTAATTCTGTAGCCAATGTAATGTTTACATCTGCTATATCATAAAATTTTATTCCAAAACAATCAAGAACATTAGAAGTTTCAAATAAACTTATTAAAGAATTTTTAAAATGTTTTAAAGTGCTTTTTAAAACGCTTCTTGAGTCAACAGCAACACCTTCATGGAATAGAAGAGATGGTATTGTTAGTGTTCCTACAGGAAGATTTGTAATTTCATCAATATGTTCATAATTATAGTCTATGTACCAACTGCAATTTAAATCAACTTTTATATCTACTTGTGCGTTGTTAAGAGTAGCTATGCCAGGCAGATTAACTGAAGAACCATCAGTTTTTACAGCGATTCCATCTAGAAATTTGTCTAAATCATTTAAAAATAAATTTACAGGTATTTTTTCATCTATATCATTAAAAAGTAAATCAATTCCACATAAAGAAACAAATTTTATTTCTGGGTGAGCCAAAAGAATATTTTTGATGTTTTGTTTGCTGTGCATTTCCTTTGGTATTGTATAAATTAAATTATTTTTCATAAAAAAACCTCCGTATTAAAATTAATAAAATTGTTAATTGCTAATAAAAAATAAATTATATTATTTACTCAAAATTTATTTATAAAAAAGAGAACATAGAAAAATGTTCTGATAATTAAATATTATTTAAATATAAACAATATTTAAAATTTAAATTGTATAATTGATATTTAATTTAAGTGCTTGGACTATATTCTCAAAAGTAAAATTTGAAATAAATAGGAAATTAGCCTTTACAATATTTTTAATAATTATAAAACACGAAATATAAAAAGTAAATACAAAAAGGGAAAAATATTTATTTTAATTAAAAAAACATATAAAATGAATGAAAAAAAAGTAAAATTTCTCATTGGTCTATTTATTTCAATTTAAAACTTTTTCATCTTCTAGAAATGAGTGAAAAATGAAATATTTAAAATAAAAACAATCATATAAAAATGCATTAAAAACAAAGAAAAAATCGAAGGAAAACAACTAAATCTATAAAAATATTCGCTATTTAAAATTATTAATATATTTTAATAAAGTTTTATAAAATATAAAAAATGTTTTAAATAAAATCACAATTTTCGGAATATAGATTTATTAAGCTGTAAAATTAATATAACTTCATAATAAGAACAATTTAGTTACTAGAATTATTCTTATTATAGAGTTTAAAGATGATAATTAGTATAATGTCTAATAATTTTATGGTTGAATAGTGCAAAGGTGGGGATTAAATGGAGGAATTTATTCAAAAGGCTGTAAGCTTATTGTGGGGAACTCCTTTAATAGTAACAATTCTAGGTACAGGGCTATTTTTTACTGTAGCTTCAGGTTTTTTTCAAATTAGGTTTTTTAAACACATAATGAAAGAAACTTTTGGAAAATTAATTAAAAAAGACAAAACAAGTAAAGGTGAGAAGGGAATTCTATCACCATTTGAAGCAATAAGCATAGCCATAGGAGGAAGTGTAGGAGTAGGTAATATTGGTGGTGTAGCTACAGCAATAGCTGTAGGTGGACCAGGTGCTGTATTTTGGCTGTGGGTAGCTGCACTTTTAGGTACTATGATAAAAATGGTAGAGGTTACATTAGCTGTTCATTATAGAACTATTGATGAAGAGGGGAATCCTTATGGAGGTCCATCTTTTTATATGGAAAAAGGTCTAGGAGAAGAAAAAAAACTCAAGTTATGGATTGTTCCTGCAATATTATTTGGTGGAGGAATATTATCAACATTTTTTATAACACTTCAGAATTATACAGTATCTGAGGCTATATCAAGTACTTTTGATGTTAGTATGATATTAGTGGCATTTATTTATGCAATTTTAGTTTATATAATGATTAATGGTGGTATACCAGGACTTGGGAAAATAGCTAGTAAAACAATTCCATTTATGTGTTTATTTTATATAGTTTCAGGGTTATTTATAATTTTTAAAAATATAACGTTTTTACCAGAAACAATAGCATTAATATTTGAAGGTGCATTTACAGGCACTGCAGCTGTAGGTGGATTTGCAGGGGCTGCTTTTATGCAGGTTTTAAAAATAGGTATGTCAAGATCGGTTTACAGCAATGAAGCTGGATGGGGAACATCTCCTATGATACATTCAACAGCAAAAACAGATCATCCGATAAGACAAGGCTTTTGGGGCGCTTTTGAAGTCTTTGTTGATACAGGGATAGTATGTACTATAACGGCATTGATAATAATAATAACTGGAAATTGGTGTTCCGGTGCAACAAGTGCTACGTTAACACTTTCAGCTTTTGAATCTGGAATGGGATACTTAGGCAGAGTGATTTTAAGTATAGGGGTATTTTTGTTTGGAATAACAACTACAACAGGATGGTACACATATTATGAAATTCTTTTAAGACACGCAAGTAAGGATAATGTAAAAGCGAAAAAAGCTATATTAAAATTTTATAAATATTGTTATCCAATACCAGGATTTTTAATGGTTGTGATGGCGGTAGTGAAAGGATTGCCAGGACAAATAGTATGGTTATTTGGTGATTTTACATCTGCTATACCTACATTTATAAATGTTATAGTAATATTGATTTTAAGTAAGAGATTCTTTGAATTATTAAAGGATTATAAGGCTAGATATTTAGGTATAGGAAAAGTAGATCCAGATTTTAAGCCGTTCTATGAAGACAGAAAAAAAGAAAAATAAAATTAGAAAAGTAAAAGGCAATTTTAAAATTGCCTTTTTGTTATGAAAAATTAGAGTAGAAGTAGTATGGAATTTAGAAATTATTAAGTGTAAAAAATTTTATATCAAGAAGGGGAAAGGTTAAGTGTAAAGAATAATATATATATATTATTATTTTATTTATGAGGGGATATTATGAATTTATTTGAAACTTACAGCAATTTAGTTTGCGATAATATAGAAAATAACCCGAGAAAAAGCTTTGATGTTCTTAAATTAGGATATTGGGTAGAAGGAAATATTTTAAGTAAATTTAAAGAGAAAAGTTTTTTACCATCTCAAAAATATTTAACAAAGATATCAATGGACTTTATCTTGCAAGCTATGAATGATAATGATAATTCTGCCATAGTAAATATATTTACACCATGTGAATTCCTACATGCTATGAATATAACACCTATGTTTATAGAGGGAATTTCATCATATATTTCAGGTGCAGATTGTGAAAGAGGGTTTATTGAATTTATAGAAAATACAGGGCTAAGCGAAAGTTATTGTTCATATCATAAGACCTTTTTAGGAGCTAGTGAGTCTAAGGTTTTAAAAAAGCCCAAATGTGCTATAACTACAACTATTGCTTGTGATGCTAATATAAATACTTTTAGGAGGATATCTAAAAGTTATGATATTCCTAAATATATTATAGATGTACCTTATAATTATTCAAATGAAAGTATAGAATACGTAATCATTCAATTGAAAGAGCTAGTTACTTTTTTAGAAGATAATTTTAAACGTAAATTAAATGAGGAAAAACTTAAAGAAGTTATTGTTAGAGAAAATAAATGTTTAGAATATTATGATGAATTTTTAAAAGAACTTAAAATGAAGTATTATCCAAATACATTAACATTAGAGATGTATAGAATATTTGTAACACATGTTTTTTTAGGACATTCAAAATCACTAAAATATTATAAAATGCTTGTGGATGATATAAAATTTAGATGTGAAAAATGTAGTGGAAACAGAATTCTTTGGACACATTTAATTCCGATTTACTCAAAACCATTAAAAGATATATTTAACTTTAATTTAAGTAACCAACTTGTAATATGTGATTTTAACTTTAATAAT
The DNA here is from genome assembly GCF_001573875.1 of Clostridium sp. ATCC 25772. Classification (NCBI taxonomy): domain Bacteria; kingdom Bacillati; phylum Bacillota; class Clostridia; order Eubacteriales; family Clostridiaceae; genus Clostridium; species Clostridium sp. ATCC 25772. Next base: position 28,177 of record NZ_LFRG01000007.1, on the reverse strand, counting down.
ATTATAAAATTAGATAGCAATAAACCTTACGAATCAATTGCAAAAAAATTGATTTTAAATAAGTTTAACGGTGCATATGAAAGAAGAGCTGGTAATATATTAGACTTTTGTAACAAATTAGATATAGATGGAGTTATAAATTTTTGTCATATGGGATGTAAGCAATCTTTAGGTGGAGCTAATTTATTAAAGTCTAAACTTGAGGAAAATAATATTAAAACACTAATTTTAGATGGAGATGGTATAGACAAACGTAATTCTCAAGAAGAACAGATAAGAACAAGAGTTGAGGCTTTTCTAGATATAGTAAAGGCGGTGAAAAAATAAAATGATAGGATATGTTTGTAAATATACACCTAAAGAAATATTTGAAGGTTTTGATATGCATTGCACGGAATTAAATTCTTCTGTGAATGATTTTGAAACAGCACATACAGTAGGTCATAATAATTTATGTAGTTATTCTAAAGCTATAATGGAAAATGTAAAATTACTTAAGATAAAAGAAATAGTTTTTATGAATTGTTGTGATTCATTAAGAAGAACAAAAGATATATTAGATAAGGATAAAAAAGTAGAGTTTTGTTACATTATAGATTTACCTAAAAAAATAAATGAGTATTCTATAAATTTATTTAAAGATGAACTGTTAAAGTTTATAAAAGCATATGAGGATTTTTCTAAGAAGGATTTTAATATTGAAAAATTTAAAAATCAGTTCAAAGAAGTTAAAGCAAAAGATGAAGATGATTCATGTGTAACTATATTAGGAAATAGATTGAGTAAAGAAGATGAAAACTATATAAAAAAAATTTCATCTTTAAATGTAAGAAATTGTACATGTTCACAGACGGAAAATTTTTATTTAAAGATTAAAAATATAAGCAAATTAGATGAAATAATTTATTTATATAGCAAAGAAATTTTAAATAAAAATCCTTGTATGAGAATGGAGGATATAGAAAAAAGAAAAAATCTTTTAAAGGAACCTAATATTAAAGGGATTATATATAATACAGTTAAATTTTGCGACTATTATAATTTTGAATATGTTGATATTAAAGAAAAAGTTAATGTTCCTATAGTTAAAATAGAAACAGACTATACTAAAAGTTGTCATGGACAAATATCAACGAGGATTGAGGGATTGATGGAAAGTATGCACATTAAAAAAGAAGAAGTTAGTGAGAAAAAAATAAAAAGTGATATTTATGTATGTGGAATAGATAGTGGATCAACATCTACAAATGCAGTTATATTAAATGAGAAGAAAGAAATTTTAGGAGAAACTATTTTAAAAACAGGGGCAAAATCCTTAAACAGTATTAATATGGCACTAGAAGATGTTTTGAAAAATGCAAACTTAAAAAAAAGCCAATTAAGTTTTATTGTGGCTACTGGATATGGGAGAATCTCAGTTCCATTTGCAGATGAAAAAGTAACTGAGATAACTTGTCATGGAAAGGGTGCAAATTTTTTAAACAAAAATATAAGAACTGTAATTGATATAGGAGGGCAAGATAGCAAGGCTATAAGAATAAATAGTAATGGAGATGTAGAAGAATTTGTAATGAATGATAAATGTGCTGCAGGAACAGGACGATTTTTGGAATTAATGGCAAGAACTCTAGATTTGGATTTGAATTATATGAGTGAAGTGGGAGTTAAATGGAATAAAGAACTTACAATTTCTAGTATGTGTAGTGTGTTTGCTGAATCGGAGGTTATAGCGTTAATAGCTCAAAATGAAAATATAGAGGATATAGTGCATAGTATAAATAAATCTGTGGCCTGTAAAGTATTATCACTTGTAAAAAGGATTGGATTAAATGATTTATTTATGATAACTGGAGGAGTTTCTAAAAATTATGGTGTAGTTTTGGCTATAGAAGAAAAATTAAACAGTAAATTAATAGTACCTAAAGAAGCACAAATATGCGGAGCTATAGGTGCTGCTTTAATTGGGTTAGAAAGAGTATTAAATTAAAATAAAAAGGCATTATTTCTTACATGAAATAATGCCTTTTTATTATTGTGAAATCCTGTTAACAATTAGGGGGAAGTATAATATTGCTTAATTGTATATGACTAACAGTGATATTAAAAAATTTAAAAGTTTATGAATCTAACTTATTTTATGTAAAAATTTTGTGAAAAGTAAAAGTTATAAAATAAAAAAAACTCTCATATAGTAAAAATAGCTGACAAAGAAGATAAACAAAAGCATGGAAAGGAGATCATATGAAGCTAAAAAATTTAGATAAAAATGATATTAACTTATTGAAAAAAGCATTTGTTTATTCAAACCCATATAGAAATTCATTAATAATATTATTTTTGTCTATTGTAGCAATAATATTATTAGGACTTATAAGTCCATATATGTATGGTCTTATAATATCCGCAATAGCTAAAAATGAAGGTAAAAATATATTTAAATATATTAGTATTTTAATAGTTACATCTTGTGTACAGCTAGTGGTAAGTTATTTTCAATTAGTTCAAGAAACATATATAAATTCAAATATAGTTAAAAACTTACAAAATGATATGTATAAAAAAATAATTAACTTTCCTATAAAAGCTTTTGATGAGATTCCTATAGGTGAGTTTATATCGAGATTGCAAAATGATTGTTTTACATTAACAAATATAATAACTGGTGATTTTATCGGTGTAATAATTGATGTTTTAAATGGATTAATTATAGGAGTTATTGTATTTAGTATTAATATAACGTTAGGAATAATAGTTATGGTAGCTTTTCCTATTTCATATTATATTTTTTTATATTTTGGAAAAAAATTAAAAAATAAAAGCAGAGAACTAAAAAAAATAGGAGATGTATATATATCTAATATAAATCAGTCTTTTTCGGGAATTAGAGAAATAAGAGCATTAGGATTAAAAAAATATAATTTAACTCAATTTAATAATATTACTGAAAAAATAAAAGTTAAAGACATTGAAATGGCAAAGTTAAACGCTAAATCACAAAATATATCATTAGCGATTAATATAGGAACATCAATGGCAGTAATTGGAATTGGGAGTTGGTTTGTTTTAAAAAATAAATTATCATTAGAACTATTTATAGCCTTTATAGCTTATTCTAAACAATTTTCAGCAGCGCTTATGAATGTAACGAGGATGAACTCTAAAATTCAACAAGGGCTAGCTTCTTTAGAAAGAATATTTAGTTTGATGGATAACTTTAATTATAAAATACAGAAATTTGGACAAGTGAAATTAAATACTGTAGAAGGAAATATAAATTTTGAAAATGTCATCTTTAGCTATGATGATATAAATACTGTTATAGATAATATTACGTTTAAGACTGAACCTAATAAAAAACTAGCAATTGTAGGTAAAAGTGGTTCTGGAAAAAGCACTATATTAAGTTTAATTTTAAGATTGTATGATTATGATAATGGAGATATAAAGATAGATGGGATAAGTATTAAAGAATTAGATGAAGATTCAATAACAACTAATATTTCAATAGTTAGGCAGGAGCCCTTTCTATTTAATATGTCTATAAAAGAAAATATAAAAATAGGAATTTTAAATTGTACAGAAGATGAAATATACAATGCTTGTAAATTGGCGTATATTCATGACTTTATAATGAGTTTACCCAATCAATATGATTCTATAGTTGGAGAAAATGGAGTTAATTTATCAGGCGGACAAAAACAAAGGTTGGCTATAGCAAGAGCAATTATAAAAAAGTCAAAAATTTTATTATTTGATGAGGCTACGTCATCATTAGATAATCAATCACAACAATTTATAAAAAAAACTATAGATGTACTAAGTGAAAATAGAACAATAATAATTGTAGCTCATAGATTATCAACAATCATAGATTGTGATGAAATAATTGTTTTAAGTAATGGAAGGGTTGTTGGATGTGGTAATCATAAACAGCTAATAAATGAAAATATTTATTATAAAAAACTTTACGATGATGAAATAAAAAATATTAATGCAATTACTTAATATAATACGTAGTTTAAAGTAGTAAGCATAGTTGTTATTAAAACAGTTAAATAAAAAAATGGGGAGTGATGGAAATGGAGAATTCATCAATTAAGATGGGTCAATTAGAAAAAGCATGGAGAGGGTTTGATGGAAATGCAAAAACTATAACCTTTTCTGTAACTGAGGATTGCAATTTAAGATGTAAATATTGTTATATGTCTAAAAAAAACAACTTCAAGAAAATGTCTTTTGATACTGCAAAAAAAGCCGTAGACTATATATTAAATGATAGAAAAAATTTTAATTCTAGTTCAGTAGTTTGGGATTTTATAGGGGGGGAACCTCTTTTGGAAATAAACTTGATTGACAAAATTTCAGATTATATAAAGCAACAAATGTTTTTATTAGACCATCCATGGTTTAATTCATATAGATTTAGTATTTCCACAAATGGTTTATTATATGACTCTTCAGAGGTTCAAAGATATATAGAAAAAAACAGAAATCACATATCTATAGGAATAAGTGTAGATGGAAACAAAACAAAACACGATATGCAAAGAGTTTTTCCAAACGATACTGGTTCTTATGATGAGGTTGTAAAGAGAGTTCCATTATGGTTAAAACAGTTTCCAAAATCAGAAACTAAGGCTACTTTTGCCCATGATGATTTGCCGTATATAAAAGATAGTGTGATAAGTCTTTGGAATTTAGGAATTAAAACAGTGTCTGCAAATGTTATATTTGAAGATGTTTGGGAACAAGGTGATGATGATATTTTTGAAGCTCAACTTAAAGAACTTGCCGATTATATTATTGAAAATAAGCTTTGGAATGAATATTCAGTAAGATTTTTTGATCCTAAGATAGGGTTTCCTATAGATAAAGAAGCTAAAAAATCTAACTTTTGTGGTGCGGGAAAGATGTTAGCTATAAGTGCTGATGGAAAATATTATCCCTGTATAAGATTTGTAGATTTTACACTTAATAATAAAACCGGATTATGCATAGGTGATGTTGATAGTGGTATAAATTATGATAAATTAAGACCATTTAGTGTATTATCATTAGAATCACAAAGTCCTAAGGAGTGTGTAGATTGTGATGTAGCTAGTGGATGTGCATGGTGTACAGGGTTTAATTATGATAGTGCAGATACTAATACAGTTTATCAAAGGGCTACGTTTATATGCAAAATGCATAAAGCTAATGTAAGAGCGAATAAATACTTTTGGGAAAAATTTGAAAATATTACAGGAATAGAATCAGAACGTAAAAAAGCTAATAGAACATACTATAGAAAGCCAAAATATTTACAAATAATGATGTCAGATAATGTAACACCACATTGTGGATATAGAAATTTAAAATCAGAAAATAAATTTACAAGTGATGAAACATTAAATAAAGCTTTTAAATTTGCTAAAAAAAATGATTTTGATACGGTGATTTTAGGTAAGAGTAAAAGTAATATGCAAGCATTATCTATTATTGGAAGCGAGGAAAAGAAAAATCAAGGATATAACATAATAGTATATGATAATAATTCTAAAGCGAAAAATGATTGTGGTGATATAGCTATTTTACTTGTAAATAAAGATAATATTGATAATATAAACAATATGTTTTCGGAATTATGTGAAAATTACAAAAGAATAAATTTAATACTTGAAAATATAGAGGAATGGGGTAAGGTGGAGTTAGAAAAATACAAAATGGAATTAGAAAAGCTAAAAGAAAATATAATTATACAATATAAAGATGGATTAGAGCCTAAGTTGAATATATTAACAGATAGAATGAATAGAGAAGATATGTGTAATTGTACAGCTGGAGAGGATACTTTTGCATTAGCACCAAATGGAAAAATATATATATGCCCAGCATTTTATTATGATAATCCAGAAAATTTTATTGGTGATTTAGAAAAGGGGATAAACATTAAAAATAATCATTTAATGAAATCTGAAACTGCAGGAATATGTCAGCAATGCGATGCCTATCAGTGTAGAAATTGTAAATACTTAAATAAAAAATTAACTAATGAATATAACATTCCATCTAAAATCCAGTGCACAATAAGTCATTTAGAAAGAAACATGTCAAGAGAAATACAAAATGAGCTTGTTAGTCTTGGGGTTTTAAAGGATTGTAATCTTATACCTAAAATAAATTATTTAGATCCGTTAGAGAAAATATCTAAAAAAGGAGTTTAGCAAAATGATAAAATTAGGAAATATAAATGAAGATGAAAAAAGAGAAATTCTAATTATATATGAAAGAATAATGGGATTAAATGAACTTAGTTTAACTTTAGATACATTTAAAATAACAGATTATGAAAAGAAAGGTTTTCAAAAAAAAATAGATATAGAAAAGGAAAAAGCGAATTCTAAATATAATATATGGTGGAGTGAAAAAATAGATAAATATAAATGGGAATCATGTAAAAACAGTAATTGGACAATAGACTTTATTACGAATGAAGTATTTTTAATAGAAAAGCAATAACTTAAATATTCTTTATATTTATTAAAGGAGGTGATCAGGTAAGTAGTAAAACTTAATTTGTAACTTTGGACAAATTTATTATTAAAAACAAAAGTAAAATTAGTTTTTATATAAAAAGATTCAAATTAAAAGGAGGATTTTTTATGAATTATTTATTTGAAGAAAATAAAAAAGATCAACCGTTAGGATCAGATTGTCAATCTTATTGTATGCAATCATGCAGCTATGAATGTGGTAGAGGATGCAAAGCACATTGTGATATGGATTGTGCTGACCAATGTAGACGTGGGCCAGGAATGATGTAAAAAAAGTAAAGAGGGTAAATTTACCCTCTTTTATTCTTCATGGTTTCTAAATCTTTTTTAGCTATTTCTATTTTTATAGCTATTTCATTTTTATCTTCTTCAGTTTTAGCACACATTTTTTCATATAATAAATCTGTAATTTCACTTGCTTTTCTACTTATTAATAATATATTTTCTGGTATTGACATTTATAGTTCCCCCTTTTTTTTTCTTGAAGTATAAACATATGAATAAGTCAATTTAGAAATAAATTTCAAAGTTTTTATTCAATTTCGTTGCTTTAGTGAAAGAAAACAATTATTTTCTTTCACTTTCTATACTTTAATTTATGTATTTACTATAGAATTGTTACTTTAGAAATAATAGTTAAAAGAAAGTTTGCTTTAACTTTTATTATATATATTGTAAAATTATAGTATGAGATATTAAGAAAGATGGATAGGGGGGAGTTCTTTGAAGAATTTTTTTCTTTCTTTATGCATTCTTTTAAGTGTTTTTTTAACAGGGTGTTTTTCAGATGAAGGGATGGAAACTTTAAATAAGGGGAAAAAATATTTAAAAGAGGATAACTATGTTGAAGCATTAGAATCTTTTGCTATAGCATCAAATAGATTGAAAAAACAAGATGATAAAGACATAGCAAAAGGATTATGGCATGTAACTAATGGATATATTAGAGCAAAAAAATTTTGTGTTAGTGGAGAGTATGAGGAAGCTGAAAAAATTATACTGGAAACAGAAAAATCTGAATTTTATGAATACACAAAAGATGATTTGGAAGTTTTAAAACAAGAAATAATAAAAAATAGTAAAAAAGATTAAAGGTTATAAATAACTTTTAATATAGATTAGACATATGAAATAAAATAATGATCAAATTACTTGATCATTATTTTATTTCATATGTCTTGTATTTTTTATACTTTATTATTTAGATAGAACTAGGTTTGCAAATTATTTCTTCTATTTTAGTATCTAATATATTATTAGCATGGTCTGGTTTAATAATAATTGCAGTATCTGCACCATAATGAGTACCACCTATAGAAATAATTGGTTCTGCATAAGGGATTAAACCACTATCTGCAGCCATAATGGCAACTTCTACAGCAACTTTTGTTCCTTGACCAAACATTCTTAAAGTAGATGCTATTATTTCAACTGGAGATATGCCACCAAATTTTTTAGAAATTCCTCTTTCAGCACCACTTAAAACATGTGTAGTAGAAAGAACTTTTACACCTTTTTTGATTAAGTTTTTTCTAACATCGTCAGACATATCATTTTCTCCGCCATTTTTAAATCCATAAGCATGGGTTACACAAATTATGTTTATGTCTTTTACATTTGAAAGAAGAGAAGCGGTCTCACCACTACTTGATGCCAAAACTATATGTTTTATATTCCTGTTTCGAGCAGTTTCAAGAGCTAATTCTAGTGTTTTTATTGTGTTTTCTTTTCCTGTTTTCTCAAAATACATTAATATACCTCCTTAAAATACTATAAATAATAAATTAATACCATTTTAACATGAATCTTAAAAATATAGTTAAACAACACCAATTTAAATTTATCTATGAAATTTAAAAAAATTTATTTTAAATTTACAATATATAAGTTGAAAGAGGGTTTTGTAGCTTCTAGAATAAAGTACATTTGAATAGGTTTAATAATTGACTGAATTGATAAAATATTTAAAAAATTTATAAAATAAAATTTGAATTATATAAAATTTAGAGTATTATATAATAAAAGAAGTTTATTTAGTAATGATTTAGCAGTTTATATCAAAAGTAAAGTTTGGAGGTAATTTTATGAAATTTGAACAATACAAATATGAACGACCTAATTACGAAATGTATAAAAATAATATTTTGAATTTAATAGAAAAATTTAAAATTGAAAAAAATAGTGACAATCAGTTAAATATAGTAAGAAAAATAAATAAAATGAGAAATAATTTGGAAAGTATGAGTACTATAGCATCTATAAGACATGATGTTAATACTAAGGATAAATTTTATGATGAAGAGCGAGATTATTGGGATAGTTATGGTCCGTTATATGAAGAAATAAATTCAAGTTTCTATGAAGCTATAGTTAATTCTAAGTTTAGAGTAGAATTAGAAAAGGAATTTGGAACTCAATTTTTAAATTTAGCAGAGTTTTCATTAAAAGCTTTTTCGAGTGAAATTATAGAAGACTTACAACTTGAAAATAAATTAAGCTCAAAATATGCAAAGCTTATTGCATCTTGTAAAATAAATTTTGAGGGTGAAGAAAGAAACTTGTCATCTATGGGGCCATTCTTAATTTCAAAAGATAGAGATATTAGAGAAAGAGCTGGAAAATCAAAATATAATTTTTTTGTAGAGCACGAGGAAGAATTTGATGCCATATATGATAAGTTAGTTAAAGTTAGAAATAAAATTGCCCAAAAATTGGGATTTAAAAATTTTGTAGAACTTGGATATATTAGAATGATGAGAAGTGATTATAATCCAGAAATGGTTAAAGTTTTTAGAAAACAAGTACTAGATTATATAGTTCCTGTTGCCAATAAGCTTTATGAAAGGCAAAGAAAGAGATTAGGTATTAATAAACTTGAATATTTTGATGAAAAATTTGAGTTTTTAAGTGGAAATGCAACACCAAAAGGGGACCCACAATGGATAATACACAATGGAATGAAAATGTACTCAGAGCTTTCAGATGAAACAAAAGAATTTTTTGATTTTATGGTAGAGGGTAATCTTTTAAATCTTGTTACAAAAAAACATAAAAAAAGTGGTGGATACTGTACTTATATACCAGATTATAAGGCACCGTTTATTTTTTCGAATTTTAATGGTACTTCTGGTGATGTAGATGTTTTAACACATGAAGCAGGTCACGCTTTCCAAGTTTATCAATCAAGATGGATTGAAATGCCAGAGTGTACTTTTCCAACTTATGAAAGTTGTGAAATACATTCTATGAGTATGGAGTTTTTTACTTGGCCTTGGATGGAATTGTTTTTTAAAGAAGATACAGAAAAATATAAATTTATTCATTTAGGTGGAGCAATTAAATTTATACCATATGGAATAACAGTAGATGAATTTCAACATTATGTATATGAAAATCCAAATGCAACACCAAGGGAAAGAAAAGAAGCTTGGCGAAATATAGAGAAAAAATATTTGCCACACAAAAACTATGAAAAATGTGATTTTTTAGAGAGAGGTGGCTGGTGGATGCAACAGGGTCATATATTCCAAACGCCATTTTATTATATAGATTATACTTTAGCACAAATATGTGCTCTTCAATTTTGGAAAAAAATGATAGAAGATAGAAAAAGCGCATGGAAAGATTATGTAAGACTTTGTAACATAGGGGGGACTAAATCATTTTTAAATCTTGTAAAGTATGCTAATTTAAAATCTCCATTTGAAGAGGGTTGCGTAAGTTCTATAATAGAAGAAATAGGAGATTGGCTAGAAAAAGTAGATGATATTAAATTATAAGGAGTAAAAATTACTTCTTAAGTTATATATGAAAGAATTTTGTTTTTATATAAATTTTTTTAAATTTTAAAAATATAGAATTTTATTAAAAAAGATAGAACTAATTATATAATTAGTTCTATCATAAATATAGCTTAGTTAAGAAGCGAGGTATAGAAGTGGATATTAAAATTATAAAACCACATAAACAAAACATATCTAATTGGAGCGGTGGTAAAACTAAAGAAATATATATTTATCCTGAAAATGGGGATTATAAAGAAAGAAATTTTAAATTTAGGGTAAGCTCAGCTACTATCGAGCTAGAAACATCTACATTTACGAAATTAAAAAATGTAAAAAGATTAATAACAACATTAGATAATGATTTAAAATTACTTCATGAAGATGGGGCTACTATAAATTTAAAACCATATGAGATTTATAGGTTTTCAGGAGAATTAAAAATTAAAAGTTTTGGTAAAGTCACAGATTTTAATTTGATGTTAATGGGTGATGCTAGTGGAGATATAAGTGTTTTAAAAGGAAATGAAGAGAATATTCTAATAAGTAAACCTAATACAGCACAAGTATTTGTACTTTATACCATAGATGATAACGTTGTTATAAAAATCAATGAGAGTTCCATAATATTAGAAAAATATAATGCCATAGTAATAAAAAATGATAAAACTGAGAATTTGACAATTTTACTAGAGAATAAAAAGAATGTTAAAGTTTTAGTTTGTAGTATAGAAGTGTAGAGATGATAGATATAAAAGAATTTCTTAGAAAAGTTTAGATAATATACGGTTAATATATATAATACGGTTAATTGGTAGGATATATTAAAATACAAACTGAAAAAGTGTGTAATGAAGTTGGAGTTAGAGTAAAGTAACATGATATTATATAAATTGTGTGTATTATAAATTAGATTATGTATACGATTTTAGTTAGGGGGAAGAATTTATGAAAATTGCTATGCCTAAGAATGGAGAATATATAAATCAGCATTTTGGTAAAAGTGAAAGTTTTTTTATAGCAGATTTAGATGGTTCTAATATTAAAGAATGTAAAGAAATATCTTCAAAAGACTTGCAACATAATCATGGTGGCTTATCTGAACTACTTGTAAATGAAGGAGTTTCAGTTGTTATAACAGGTGGAATTGGACAAGGTGCCTATAATGCTTTAAAAGAAAAGGGATTAGAAGTTATAAGAGGAGTTAATGGCAATGTAAATGATGTTATAGCATCTTTTATATTAGGAAACCTTAAAGATAAAAAAGTTATATGCAATCATCATGGTGAAAATCATAGTCATTAAAATAAAATTATATGAATAGTAGCTATTTTTAAGGGAAAAAACAGAGGTATACCTCTGTTTTTTTATTTAATATTTAATTTGTCTAGCTTCTTACTATATAGAAACATATAAAATGATGATATAAATATTATTATATAACCAAACAAACTGAACTTATCTGGAGTTTGATTAAATACAATCATGCTAATTATAGCTGAAAATACTATATTTGAATAATCAAATATAGAAATTTCTTTGGCAGGTGCATATTTATAAGCAAGAGTTATTCCGAATTGACCTATAGTTGCAAAAGTACCAGCCATCAATAAATAAAAAAGTTGAATAACTGTCATAGGTTTATAACTTAAGACTAAAAAGGGGAAAAGTACTATTAAAGAAAAGAAGGAAAAATAAAATACTACAGTATAGTATTTTTCTTTTCCACCAAGGAATCTTACACAGGTATAGGCGGCTGCAGCAGATATAGCTGAAAATATACCTATAATATATGGAATCAAATCTATGCTTAATGCAGGTCTTATAATAAATAGTGCACCTAAAAATGCAATAATAACTGCTAGTATTTGATTAGTTTTAATTTTTTCCTTTAAAAATATAGCAGAAAAAATTATAACAAAAAATGGACTAAGTTTGTTAAGCATGTTTGCATCTGAAAGTATTAGATGATCAATTGCATAAAAGTTTAAAACTATTCCAATAGTTCCAAATGCAGATCTTAATAAAAGAGTTTTTTGGTTTTCCTTTTTTCCAAAAAAACTTTCCTTATTTTTTATGATTATAAAAAAAGATATTATACAAGAAATTAAATTTCTGAAAAAAGTTTTTTGAAAAGATGGTAGGTCGCCTGATAGTTTAACAAAAGCTGACATCATTGCAAAACCAAATGCAGATAAAATTATGAATAGTATTCCTTTATTTCTATTACACATATTAAAATGTCCTTTCTTTGTAGATGAAAATAATAATCAATACTATTATGTACAATTTATCATTAAATTTCAAGTGAAAATGTATAAAACTATTTAATAGAATTAGAGTTTAAATATATTATTTTAAATTTTCAATAGGTGTAAAAAGCTTGTTATTTAAGTGTTATATAAATGTAGGAATTAAATTAAAAAAGAATATCTTAACTAGTTAAGATATTCTTTTTTAATTTAATTTTATTGATTTGTTTTTTTGCCTTTAGGATTTGATATTTTATGACCATTTATTATACCAACATCAGCACCATCTTTAGGATACATTTTTCTAAGTTCAGATTGAGTTTTCCAATCCTCTTTCATTCTATTTTTATTATTATCCATAATAAAACACATGTTAATGCTTTAAAATAAAATTAAAGTTATAATTTTTATCTTAGAGTACTAACAATCTCCTTTCTGTATTATATTTTAATAATCTTTATATAGTGATTGAAGTTCAGTTTAAAAATGTATAGTTTAATTTTGTACTCTTATTGTTTACAAAAATAATAAAATTATTATATAGATTTATATGTGAAGATAAAAATTAAAAATTTAAATTTTGAAAAGAAATATTCAGAAAAATAATATGAAAAGATAATATCATTGCAATTGTATATTGGAAGTATTTTGAGTTGATTATAAAAGTATAAAAAATACATAATTACTATTAAAATAAATTTTTAATAGTAATTATGTAAGAATAATAAAAGACAATAATAGTGTAATAATTTCAAAAAACGTCAAAAATATGTATGTTAAAAATTTATTTACTTTAATGGGGTAAATACCTTGCTATATTTTTTATGGAAACAATATAAAATAGTAATAACTAAGAAAAAACAAAAAATAAATAGAATAAAGTTCTAAAAACAAAATTAAAATTTTTTTTATATTCACTTTAAAATTTCAAAATAATAAAAATATGTAAAAAAAATATAATAAACATTTAAATTTAATTTAAAATTTTCATTATTAAGAAATTTATTACTAAAGAAAGATGTTATTTATAAAATAGAATATGGGGTTAAGAACGCTACAGATAAAGAATAAATATTTTGATAATTTCATTAAAAAGTTAGATAAAAAAATAACAAAAAATCATTATTTTTTTGAAAAATGTGTTGCATCATCGACAATTTTCGAGTACAATAACATTGCAATTCAAAATAACTAATTAATCAAATTAGTCAAAAAATTATTCAAAAATCTTTTACAGAAATGGAGAGAAATTAATGTCACAAGAAAACAAAAGAAGTATGGGCTTAAAAGAAGCTATCTCAATTGTTGTAGGGGTAGTTATCGGTTCAGGTGTGTTCTTTAAAGCATCTGTAGTTTTTAAAGAAGCTGGATCACCATTGTTAGGTATCTTAGCATGGTTAATTGCTGGTCTTATAACTATTTGTGCAGGATTAACTGTTGCAGAAATAGCATCAGCAATACCAAAAGAAGGTGGGCTTTACGCTTATTTAACAGAATTATATGGCGACGTTGTTGGATTCTTGTATGGATGGGTTCAAGTTGTTATATATTTCCCAGCAGTAATTGCAGCTAGCGCAATTGTTTTAGCAGAAACTGCATCACCATTATTAGGTGGATTAAGCGCAACACAACAAAAATTATTAGCAGTTGGTTTAATAATTTTTATGGCATTAGTACATATGGTGTCAACTAAGTTAGTAGGTAAAGTTCAAGTTATAGCAACAGTTGGAAAACTTTTACCATTAGCAGCTATTATAATATTTGGTATTATCAACGGTAAAAGTGGAGAACTTTCTACAATTTCATTTAACGGATTTACAGCAGGCGGATTTGGAGCTGCGTTAATAGGATGTTTATGGGCTTATGATGGTTGGATAAGTGTTGGTACTTTAGCTGGTGAAATAAAAGAGCCAGAAAAGAACTTACCAAAAGCTATAATTGGCGGATTGACAATAGTTATGGCTGTGTACGTACTATTTAGTGTTGGTATAATAAAAACATTACCGATGGATCAGGTTATAGGTTCAAGTGCAGTTGCAGCTGATACAGCATCAGTGTTATTTGGTTCAATTGGTGGAGTTATTATTTCACTTGGTATGTTGATTTCTGTTTTTGGAGCTCTAAATGGAAACATGATGGCTGGATCAAGAATGCCAGTAGCTATGGCTAAAGAAAGAAAATTACCAGCTAGTGCTGTTTTAGAACAAATTAATCCTAAATTTGGTACTCCAATAAATTCAATAATATTACTAAGTGTAATAGCATTAGTATATGTTGCAAGTGGATCATTCCAAGCATTAACTGATATGATAGTATTCGTATTATGGGTATTCTTCGTAATGGGAGTATTTGGAGTATTCTTAGTAAGAAAGAGAAAAATGAATGCAAGTTACAAAGTGCCTTTATTCCCAATAATACCATTAGTAGGTATAATTGGAGGTATATATATAGTAATAAGCTGTTTAACATCAAGCTTTACTAACGCTGTTGTAGGAACAGTTTTAACATTAGTAGGATTACCAGTATTCTTATACTTAAAGAAAAAGAATACAAAAGAAACAGGTTCTGGAAAGAATGTTGCTTAATTATAGATTGTAAATAACAAGGTTGTTTTTAACTTAAAAAGGTTGAGACAACCTTTTTTTATTTAAACAGTTCTGTAAAATCTTTAAGTGATTTAATATAAAGTATATATTAAATCACTTAGTTTATAATAAATAATTAGTTAGAGAAAGATATATTGTTATATAGGGTTCCAAGTTGACTTTTAAAATTATCCATTCCAAAACTTGGATACCTAAAATAGTGAGACATGCTCAGAATCACTTAGAATTTAACACTGCATCTTGTATGAAAATATTTTAAGGTTATTGAATAAAGTTAAGTTGGAGCTTGTTTCCCTATAGAACAAGCAAGTATTATTATAATATTAAGGGCATTAAATATAGGGTTTTAAACATAAAATTTAATTTTAGAGTTATTTGTATAGGGAATGCAAAATATATTTAATTAAAAAGTCTTATAAAAATAAATGTTATGTTTAGCTTACTTGAACAAATTTTGTTAAAATAAAAAATTGGTATATGCTACAAAGGCTATATGTATGCATATATAAAATAAAACCAGTTGCTAGGGTTAAAGACGTTAAAAAATATTTTTCTTTGAAAGAATGGCATATAGAGGCTTAGTGTATATGATAAAATATATAATGTGTTTCAAAATAAAAAGTGCTTAAATTTATTAAAATTTAAGCACTTTTTATTATATTCTCCTATTAAGTAGGGTTTTTAGGTGGATCCACTGGTGGATTTACTGGTGGATCCACTGGATCTACAGGTGGGTCTACTGGATCTACAGGTGGATCTACAGGATCCACTGGTGGTTTTGTTTCGCCACCACCCTCACCGGGGTTCGTATTTCCATTTCCATTATTATTGCCATTATTGTTTCCTGGGTTGTTAGTCTCAGGTTTATTTTCCTTGTCCTTGTCCTTATCTTTATCTTTATCTTTATCCTTGTCCTTGTCTTTATCTGTAGTTTTGTCAGTTTCTTTTTCTGCATCAGGTTTAGGTGTATCATCTGGTATAATATTTAAATCTGGACCAGAAAGTGTACTTCCATCAAAATCTTTTAAAGGTAAGCCAGAATGGATCTCATCCATATAATCTTTCCAAATGGATTTCGATACTTGTCCACCTTTATATATAGTTTGAGGAATATCAGCTCCGACATAAACAACAGTAGTGTAGTAAGGAGTATAACCACAAAACCAAGCATCTTTATCATCATCTGTAGTTCCTGTTTTACCAGCTGATGGCATACCATTTTTTAAAGATGCTCCATAACCTGTACCGTGAGGTTTAGATATAACACCTTTTAATATACTGGTCATTTCTTTGGTAGCGTCTTCTGAGTATATCTCTATTTGTGAATGAGAATTTTTATACAAAACTTCATTTTCATAGTTCTCTATTTTTTCAAGACATGTAGTCTCAATATATTGACCATTTCTAGCTAGTGTTGAGTATGCTCCAGCCATTTCTACAGCTGTTGTACCTTTAGTAAAACCTCCTATAGAAACTATAGGTGTTGTATCTGACGGCATTATATACTTAAATTTCATATTATGAAGATAAGATAATGCTGTATCTACACCTATTTCATTAACTAGATTAAAAGGTATAGTATTTATGGAAATTTCAGTTGCATATCTAAGATTTACATATCCTTTATAACCACTGTAAGCATTAGCAGGACCATTTGATATTGCCTTATCTTCTAAAGTACTATTAGCAGTATATCCACGTTCAAAAGCAGGAGTGTATGCCACAAGTGGCTTAATTGTTGAACCGGGCTGTCTAGGAGCTAAGTAAGCTCTATTAAATGTATTATCAACTCCATCCTGACTTCTACCACCTACAATTGCAACTACATTTCCAGTTGTATTATCTATTGTAACAGCAGATCCTTGCATTGAATAAAGTCCTGTATCTGGATCAATGCCATAATAACCAGATAAGTTATTATCTAAACTATTTTGTAATAGTTCTTGTTTTCCAGGGTCTAATGAAGTGTAAATTTTATATCCACCTTTTCTTATTGAAGCATTAAGCTCCATATATAACTTATCATAATTATCAAAATAAGATGTTCTATCATTATCATCCTTAAAACTTGTCCTAAATTTAAAACCTGATTTAGCCATAAGTTGTTCGATAGTACAATTTAGTGCATAAGTTATCGTATAACCCTCTGGTTCATAATTCTCATGTTCTTTAACATTAAGATTAATCTCTTCGGATTTAGCACTATCATGTTCGTCTTGATTAATTGTTTTTGCTTTTAACATTTTATCAAGTATAAGGTTTCTTCTCTCAAGAGTGTTTTCTATATTTGATAAAGGATCAAACATAGTAGGGTTATTAGGTATAGCTGCTAAAAAACAAAGTTCACTTAAATCTAAATCTTTAGATGGTTTGTTAAAATAATAATTAGATGCGGATTCGATACCATAATTCCCATTACCAAAATATATATTATTGATATAGAACTCAATAATTTGTTCTTTGCTATATTTCTCTTCAAGTTTACGAGAAATTATTATCTCTTGAAACTTTCTTTTAAAAGTTTGCTCGTGAGAGAGAACTGTAGTTTTAACAAGTTGTTGAGTTATAGTAGATCCACCTTGTGTTATTTCTCCTTTGTTTTTTACAAGTTCTAATCCAGCACGAAATAATGCTTTAAAGTCAACACCATTATGTTTCCAAAATCTAGGATCTTCTATAGAAATAAAGGCGTTAACGATATTTGGCTGTATGTTTTTGTAATCTAAATATGAGTAATCATATTGAGCTAATTCTCGGATTACTTGTCCGTCTTTATCATAAATTACCGTAGGCATTTTGCTTAAAAATGTTTGATATGATACAGAGTTAGCTTTTTCTACAGAATCATTATAAAAGTTTTTTAGATTTTTATAATTAAAAGCTAAAACAAGCATTCCTACAAGAGTAATAACTAATAAAAATATAAAAAAACCCTTTAAAATCCCCTTACTTTTGGATTTTTTGCGACGAGTTTTCTTTTTTTGTTTATCTGTTGTTTTTTCTTTCATATTGGGCTCCTTTCATAAAGAAGTTTTAATATTATCTTAATATAACATATTTCCATAAAAAGTAATCAAGATAATATAATAATAATAAATATTATTAAAAAATATTACTAAAATTTAACAAATATTTTATTTATGAGCAATAAAACAAAGATAAGTTATATTTTAATAAATTTTTTAATTAATTTAAAAGTGCATAGTGGAAAACCCTTAAATGGATTATACTTCAATTTTTATTAATATGCAAAGTAGTTATTAACATATTATTTAATTGTATAATTTCAAGTTTATAAATTATAAGGCTAATCCATATAAAATTGTAAATTGAACACTTTTACTTAATTATTACTATAAAATTGCATCTGTTAATAATTATATTTATTTAACACTCAAAGCTACAAAAAATGTACAATAACTTCAAAATTTATTTATTGTAACAGAATTATTAACATATGGTCTAGGTTATAATTTAACTTAAAAAATTATTAATTCTAAAACTTAGATAACAAAACAGTGATGTAAGCTCGCAAGCATCTAAACCTAAGACTAAATTTAGAATGAAGATATTTTTAAGTTTTTGAATAAATTTAAATTCGAGCTTATTTTACTATATAGGGTTCCAAGTTGACTTTTAAAATTATCCATTCCAAAACTTGGATACCTAAAATAGTGAGACATGCTCCGAATCATTTAGAATTCAATGCTGAATTTTGTACGAAAATATTTTAAGGTTATTGAATAAATTTAAATTGGAGCTTGTTTCCCTATATTATTGTAACGAAATTAATTAAATAATAAAAACATAATAAAATTTTTTTATTATTTATATTAAAATTTATACAAATAATAACATATACAACAAACCTTTAATATTATACAATGGATATTGAAAAAAATACAACAATATTTTGATTAATATCCATTGTATAATTATATATAGGGTTAATAAAAAGTTATGAAATATAGAAAAAATATTCTAAATTCATAACTTTAACATGAAAATTATAGTTATATTAATATTAAGAAATATATATTAAAGTTCGTTTCTAATAATTTCACCATTTATCATTACAAATTTAACTTTATTTCTTAAATCAAAAGGATGACCATTATAAATAACTATATCGGCATCTTTATTTTTTTCTATAGAACCAACCCTATGAGATATATCTAAAGTTTTTGCTGGATTTATAGTTATAGAGCGTAAGGCTTCCTCATCGTCCATACCTTCTCTAGCAGCTAAAGCGGCACAAATAGGTAGATATTGAAGAGGTATAACTGGATGATCTGTCATAATTGATATCTTTATTCCAGCATGGTTTAATAAAGTTGGAGTTTTAAATGTTAAATTTTGAAGTTCTACTTTTGATCTATCAGATAAAGTTGGACCAACTATTATACCTTTTAAATTCTCATTTTTTAAATAATCCACAATCAAATGACCTTCAGTGCAATGTTCTAAAGATAAATCTAAATCAAATTCTTTTGCAATTCTAATTGCTGATAATATATCATCTGCTCTATGGGCATGAGCTTTAAGAGGAAGTTCGCCTTTTATTACCTTGGCCAATGCTTCCATTTTCATATCAAATTCGGGAGCTTTTTCAATGCCTTCTATAGCTTTTTTTTGTTTTTCAACATAAATTTCAGCTTTTTTAAAATTTTCTCTAAGAATTGATGCAGTACCCATTCTCGTTGAAGGGGATTTCTTTTGATTTCCATAGACTCTTTTTGGATTTTCACCAAAAGCAATTTTCATAGCAGAACACTCTTTAATAACCATATCATCTATTGTTTTTCCGTAGGTTTTCATTATTGTAAATTGTCCCCCTATAACATTAGCACTACCAGGACCAGTTGAAACGGTAGTAATACCTGAGCATAAAGCTTCCTCAAAACATTTATCTAAAGGATTTATACCATCTATTGCTCTAAGTTGAGGTGTTACTGGATCAGTAGCTTCATTACCGTCAGCACCTTCAAATCCAATGCCATTTTCCCACATACCTACATGACAATGTGCATCAATTAACCCTGGCATTAAAAAACCACCTTTAGCATCAATTACCAATGAATTTTCAGGAATTGGTAAATTATAACCTAAATCCTGTATCTTATAATCTTTAATAATAATCATTCCATTTTCTAAAATTAAGTCAGTCATAGTATGAATACTAGCATTTATAATAACTATCATATTAACAATACCCCCAATAAAATTATATTAATTATTTTTAACCATTTTTGTGAAATAACCTTTAGGGATTAAACCTTTTCTTATTCCTTCAGTTACAACTAAATATGTTGCAGCTGTGTCAAATCTAGCATCATGGTAATTTCCACTACCATCAAATAATTCATTAGCTTTATTTTTTATTATTGTCGAATTAAGACCTAAAAAATTAACAACTTCCTCAAGTTTTGGATTTTTAATTCCACCTTTACCATTAGAACATTTACATATGTTTTTATAATAGTTCATAGTACAGAATGTATTTTTAGGTTTATAATTTATTTCACAAAACTCTAATTCATGAGTTATAAACTTAATATCAAAGTTTACATTGTGACCTATTAATATATCTGCATTTAAAAAGTCATCTGAAATTTCTTCAAATTGATCTTCAAAATATAAGCCATTACTTAATTTATATAAATCTTCTTCAGAAAATCCATGTATTTCTTTAGCTGATGGTTCCACATATTCCACAGCAAAGAAAAAATTTTTACCGTAAGTTTTTTGTGGTTTTACATCAGTATCTACAATTATATAAGAAAGTTCACATATGTTTCCAGGCGATATCCCTGTAGTTTCTGTATCAAAAAAAATCATTTTCATTAAAAAAAAATCCTCCTAAAATAAGATTTGTTTAAGTGTAATCATTAGTTAATTTCATATTTTATAAATAAAGTTTAAACTAAAGATACTATATTATATAATAATGTATATTAGAAAAAATGACTAGTAATTATCTTAAGATTTTTAAATATATATTTAATATGGGGTTTGTATGTAATATTTTTAAGGGGGTTATGTTAAAATTTATACAATCACACATATTCAGATAGTTATTTATATTGCAAATTGTAGAAAATAGTGTATTATATAGTATAAATAATACTATTGTTAAATTGTGCAATAAATTTAATTTGTATTATTTTAGGGGGGAGTGTAAAAAAATATGAATTTGAATTGGATTTGGATTGGGTTAACAATCGTTGTAATAGCTATTGACTATTTAAGTAGTGACTTCACTTATTCATGGTTAATTTTAGGCTTTATACCAGCATTTTTAATAGGATTTATAGTAGATTTTGAAATTCAACTTCTAATAGCCATAATATTAGGTGGAATTTCAATAGTAATAGGTCTTAAAATTTCTCGAAAATATATAAAAAAGACCTTTAAAAAAGAGTCTTTGACGATGGGTAAATATATTGGAAAAGTTTTTGTAGCGGAAGAAGATATATTTAAAGAAAAACAAGTGAAAGTTAATGGAATATATTGGAATGTGAAGAATGTAGGAACTCATATATTAAAAGGAGAAATTTTTAAAGTTATATCTGTAGATGGAAATAAATTAATTATAAAAAAGGGAGATGAATAATTTATGGCTATTATAGGAGTAATAGTTGTACTTTTATTGATTGTAGGTATAATACTTTCAACAATAAAAGTAGTAAACACAGGTTATGTTTATGTTTTAGAAAGGTTTGGACAGTTTTATAAGATTTTAGAACCGGGATGGCATATTACTATACCATTTGCTGACTTTGTAAGAAAGAAAATTTCAATGAAACAACAAATATTAGACATACCACCACAAAATGTTATAACAAAGGATAATGTAAAAATTTCTGTAGATAATGTAATATTTTATCATGTTTTAAATGCTAAGGATGCTGTTTATAATATTGAAGATTTCACATCAGGAATTATGTACTCAACAATTACTAATATGAGAAATATTATAGGTGATATGAGTTTAGATGAAGTTTTAGCAGGAAGAGATACTATAAACTCAAAGCTTTTAACAATAGTTGACACTATAACAGATGCATATGGTATAAAAGTACTTTCTGTAGAAATAAAAAACATAGTTCCACCTCAGGAAATACAAAATGCAATGGAAAAACAAATGAAAGCAGAAAGAGATAAAAGAGCAGCTATACTTACAGCAGAAGGACAAAGAGAAAGTTCTATAGCTAAGGCAGAAGGAGATAAGCGTTCAAAAATACTTCAAGCAGAAGCAGAGAAGGAAGCGAATATAAGACATGCAGAAGGACTTAGAGAATCTCAACTCTTAGAAGCAGAGGGTAAATCCAGTGCAATAGAGATTATAGCTAAGGCGGAAGCAGAGGCTATTCAAAGAGTAAATAAGGCAATAATTGAATCTGGCACAAATGAAGCTGTTATAGCCTTAAAACAAGTTGAAGCTCTTAAGGAATTATCAAAGAATCCAGCAAATAAAATGATATTACCAGTTGATTCTTTAAATTCTTTAGGAAGCATTGCTGCAATAGCAGAAACATTAAATATGTCAAAAGATATGAAAAATCATTAAAGACTAAAATATAAAGAGGTATGTGATTGAGTTCACATGCCTTTTTTATATAAATATAGTATGATTTGGAATTCTAAAAGATGATAACTAAAATTATAAAAAAATTGATGGTAGAATATCTTTTTAATTATACTATAATTAAAAAAATTATGAGAGGTGTTTTTATGAAGGAAATTAAATTTTTAGATATAGAAAAAATTAAGGTAGGCCATTGTGAAAATCATAAAGGTGGAACTGGTTGTACTGTGGTTTTATGTGAAGAAGGAGCTACTGGTGGTGTTGCTGTAAGAGGAGGAGCTCCAGGAACTAGGGAAACAGATCTTTTAAATCCTACGGAGATGATCGAAAAAATACATGCTGTAGTGTTATCTGGTGGAAGTGCTTTCGGTTTAGATGCATCCTGTGGAGTGATGGAATATTTAGAAAGTAAAAATATAGGATTTGACGTTGGTGTTACTAAAGTACCAATAGTATGTAGTGCTGTACTTTTTGATTTAACAATAGGTGATAGTAAAATTAGGCCAGATAAAAAAATGGGTTATGAGGCATGTGTATTTAGTGAAACTAATACAAGAGACTTAAATGGAAATGTAGGAGCTGGATGTGGAGCTACAATAGGGAAGGTGTTAGGTCCGAATTTTTCAATGAAAAGCGGTCTTGGATCTTATGCTATACAAATTGGAGATTTGAAAATAGGGGCAATGGTTGCTGTAAATGCTTTTGGAGATGTTATAGATCCGTCAACAGGAGAAATATTAGCAGGAGTATTAGATTATAAAAAATTAAACTTTTTAAATACAGAGGATGTATTAATAAAAGAATATGAAAATAAAAATAATAGGTTTAATGGTAATACAACTATAGGTTTAATTGTAACAAATGCTATATTAAGTAAAAGTGAAACTAACAAAATTGCATCAATTGCACATAATGGTTTTGCAAAAACCATATATCCTGTTCATACAATGTATGATGGAGATACAATATTTGCAATGGCTACTAATATAGTAAAAGCAGATGTAAGCACCGTTGGAATGTTAGCATCTAAAGTTATGGAAAAGGCAGTGATTAATGCCATAGAAAATGCAGAAAGTAGTTATGGATTACTAAGCAGAAATGAATTTTTGAAAAAGAAAAATTTATAAATATATTATATTAATAAAGAGCACTAAAATTTTAGTGCTCTTTCAGATTTATCTTGATTTTTTTATTTTTTTCATTGATATTATTATAGGTGTTACAATCACCGCTGCTACAATAGCTTCAGGTATACCATTAGTTGCACCTATTGTTAAGCAAGCAAGTCCTACAGCTTTATTGCTTGTAAGTCCCCAAATGCTAGATAGTTTATCTGCATAAATTAAGTATCCAAGACCTAAGACACCGATAGTATTAATCATAGAAGCTAAAAAAGCAGTTATTGTAAGTTTAAAAGTATCTTTTTTAGTTTTAAATACTTTATAGATGTAATAACTTCCAACGCCAATTAGTATTCTTGGAATTAATGCTATTATAGGGTTTAAAAACATAAAAGAAGTTAATGTTGGTGCTGTTATTGCTTGGAACATACTAAAAAGTCCAAAGATTAACCCTATAAGTCCACCAACTAAAGGTCCCTCTAAAATTCCACCGATTATTACTGGTAAATGTAGTATTGTAGCATTCATAGCTGGAAGTGGTATAAATCCTAGTTTTGTTACTCCTAAGAATATAGAAACTCCAGACAGCATTCCTACAATAGCCATTTGTCTAACTGTAAGTTTAGACTTCTTTGACTTTGTGTTTTTAAAAGTTGACTCCATTACAAATCCTCCCATTCTTATTCCTTTTAGGATATAATTTGGTGTTATGCACATATATGTGCCACAATGAAAGTAAATATTACTACATTGTTCAGTTTCAATTTGAATACTGACAATTGTATTTTATAACATTTCACAATAAAAAATCAATATAAAATGGAGAATTAAGAATTTTCTTTAGACATTTTGTTAAATTTAAACGTATTTGAAATAATATTTTCTATAGTATATAGGTATAGATTAATTATATATTTATTACTTAAATTCATATTAAGTTTTATAAATATAAAAAAGACATTAAAGCATAATCACTTGAATGTCTTTAAAAATCTAGTATATATTTATTTGTTTATCTTATCTAAAGCTATTTCTTTTGCAAAGTCATATGAAGCTGTGTTTTCTATGTAAATTCTGTGCCATATTAAGAATACAAGAATAGTCCATATTTTTCTGCTTCTATCGAAAGGTCCTTTTCTATGGTCTTCGATTAAGTCAAGTACAGCTTTTTTGTTTATAAATTCAGCATTACTTTGTTTTACTATATTTACAGCCCAATCATAAAGCTCTTTTTTAAGCCATACACGAATTGGTACCGGATATCCAAGTTTTTTTCTATCTATAGCTCCAAGCATTGGAAGTTGTGATTTATAAGCTTCTCTTAGCATATATTTAGTTACGTTGCCATTAATTTTTTCTTCAAGATTTAATTTAGAAGCAACTTTTAAAACCTCTGTATCTAAGAATGGAACTCTTAATTCTAAAGAGTGAGCCATACTCATTCTATCAGCTTTAACTAATATATCACCTGTAAGCCAAGTATTGAAATCAACATATTGCATTTGTGTAACTTCATCATAATTCTTTATTTTATCATATATTGGTTTCATAGTTTTAGCATAAGTAAAATCACTATTATAATTTTTTAAAATTGAAGCTTTTTCTTCGTCTAAAAAGATTTTAGCATTTCCAACATAACGTTCAGAAAGTGGAGTACAACCTCTATCTAAGAAGCTTTTTCCTTTCATTCCTTCAGGCATTTTGTTTGAAATAGCTTTTAACATAGATTTTACTGGCTTTGGAACATTTTTAAAACCTTGAAGTGATAATGGCTCATGATATATAGTGTATCCACCAAACACCTCGTCTGCCCCTTCTCCAGATAAAACAACAGTTACATGTTTACGAGCTTCTTGTGAAATAAAATAAAGAGGAATTGCTGCAGGGTCAGCTACAGGTTCATCCATATGCCAAATGATTTTAGGAATTTCATTTGCAAATTCTTCAGCAGAAATAATTCTACTTATATTTTCTACTCCTAATTTATCAGCAGTTTCTTTAGCTAAGTCTATTTCTGTGTAGCCTTCTCTATCAAATCCAATAGTAAAAGATTTAATGTTTGGATCTATTTTGCTAGCAAGTGCAGTAACAACTGTAGAGTCTATACCACCAGATAAAAATGTAGCAACAGGAACATCTGCATTCATATGAAGCTCTACTGATTTTTCAACAACATTTCGTATTTCTTTCATTCGGTCATCTTTAGGCATAGAAATAGGATTGAATTGCAAGCTATAATATTGATTTATTTCACATTTTTTGCCTAGTTCTTTTTTTATTGTATGACCTGGTTTTAACAGTTTTACATCTTTAAGCATAGTATTTGGTTCAGGTACAAATTGAAATGTTAAATAGTCATGAATAGCCTTAGTATCTAAATCCTTATAAGTTGTTTCAGGATTGGCAAAAAAGCTTTTTAGTTCGGATGCAACATATAGTCCATTTTCATTTTCAATATAGTAAAAAGGTTTTATACCAAATGGATCTCTAATTCCGAAAAATACCTGTTTTACTTTATCCCAAATTATTATAGAAAACATACCTCTAAGTTTTTTTACAAAACTTTCGCCTTCGTGTTTATATAAAGTAGCTATTACTTCGATTTCTGAATCAGTTGTAAAGTTATAGCCTTCTTTTATTAAATCTTCTCTTAGTTCTCTATAGTTATAAACCTCGCCATTAAAAATTAATTCATACTCATCGTTTCCATAGCTATAAGGTTGTTTTCCGTTTTCTAAATCTAGTATACTAAGTCTTCTAAATCCTAAGTATACATGTTCATCAAAATATTCTCCATCTTGAGTTGGTCCCCTATGAATAATTGCTTCAGACATTGGACTAAGTTTAGCCTTGTTGTCAAGAGTCATAGGATTATTACTAAAAAATGTTACAAATCCACACATGTTAAGTCCTCCTTAGTGGAAAATTTTATAAAAATTCTTAATTCTTATTTTTACATTTTATATTAAGAAAAAAAGTTGGTCAATATATAACCAATTAAAAGATTAACAACATACTAAAAGTTATATTGCAAAATATAATCTTAAGTTCAAAATGTAAATTAGTTAAAGGTTAGCTTATTTAATATTATAAAGCGTAAGCTAATAATTACCTTCATAAAAATAACAAGCTTTATAAGCTATAATTTTTAACTTTAATAAATAGAAAGTCTTATATTAACAAATAGTTTTAAATTTAGCTTGCCCATTTCATTATTAAATTTATGTAAATAAAAATTAAATAGGTAAATAGGTTAATTGCTGTAAAAATATAGCAATTTTTATAGTT
The DNA here is from genome assembly GCF_001573875.1 of Clostridium sp. ATCC 25772. Classification (NCBI taxonomy): domain Bacteria; kingdom Bacillati; phylum Bacillota; class Clostridia; order Eubacteriales; family Clostridiaceae; genus Clostridium; species Clostridium sp. ATCC 25772. The sequence continues at coordinate 1,007 of NZ_LFRG01000007.1, read as the reverse complement.
ATTAAATCCAAATCTTATTTTATAAATTTTATCCTATTAAAGTATACCATAAAATCTCAAATAAGAATAAGATTTATTTTATAAATTTAATAATTAATATAAACATAAGTTATAAAAGGATGTTAAAGTCTAAAATATATTATAAATATAATTTTAGACTGATGAAATAATGTATAAGTTAGTTGGAATGTGTTTAAAAATGTAAAAAAAAATTATGTTTTATACAGAAATTTTATAAAATTGTTGTTATTATTATTATAATGTCTAAAAAATAAGAAAAATAAAGGAATAAAATATTGGAAAAACAAGGAAAAATATGAGAATATATATATTGTAGAGAATGTAAAAATACATTTAGGAGGAATATAATATGGATATATCAAAAGGTATAGGAAAAAGCATAACCTTCTATTATTGTGGAAATGATCACATGCTTATAAATATGTATAAATACATAAAAAACAATATGGAAAAAAATGTATTTGTATATTTAAATGTTGAAGATAAGACATTTAAGCTTTTAAATGAATTTCTAAATGACACAGAAAAAACTATGGTTAAAAATGATAATATGAAAAACATAGTTTTTGAAGGGGAAAAAAATGTTTTAGAAGATTTTTTGAAAAGATATAAAGATGAAAAAATAAACTGTGGATTCTCTGACGTTATATTAATAATAGATGCAAAGTATATAATAGAAAATAGTAGTAAAAATTTATTCATTAAATTTATAGAAAATTTGTATGATGTGATACAATATATGCCAATTACAGTTTTAGTATTATATGATTTTGAAGATTATATACAAGAAAGAAAGATTATAGATAAAGAAATTATAAAAGTATCTTATGAAAAACATTCACATAGAATGTTTGTAAATGACATAATACCTATGAAAGAATTTATAACTAAAAAAAGCTTGGCTTAACTTATAGGGTTCCAAATTAAATCTTAAACTTATTCATTTATCAAATGAGAAAATTCAAATTAATGTTTTATCAATAACT